>JBCCJE010000232.1:0-7470 GCA_039027925.1 Bacteroidota bacterium | reverse complement strand
TACGTTTTGTTTTTTTCCCTATTTCTTGTACTTGATCTTTGTACTTATCGGCACTCCTTGTGATAAACTCTTCGGGTATTTCTCCCTCCGCTTGGAGTAATTGATGAGATTGAGCTTGTAAGGTATTTACGGGTAAAAAAAACAAAAAAGAAAAAATGATACACTCAAAAAAATTCATAGCAAAAAGAAATTTGTTTTAGAAATACACTTAATTATATGATGCGAAATTTTAGTAATCAATAGAAAGTATCTTTTGTCCTGCGGATAAAGTTCTGGCTAGCGTAAGCCCCGGTAGCAGAATAGCTTCATTGCCAGTATTGTTAAAATTCTCGACTACGAGGAATCCTTCATTTGAACTGACGGGACCAACAAATGAAAAACCTACAGATCCTCCTTCTATCTCTAGGGTGGAAAGATTATGTCTCGAAAAATTAGCCTGTGATTGAGCCGTAGCCCAAAGCGTAGTTTCATCTTTGTCTAATCGTAGGTGTATTCGCGCACTTCCCGTATATACCTGTGAACTTACTTCAGCACCGTTGCGGTAGTGATGAAGGGATAGCAAATCAGCACTATGTTGGACAGAGAAAACAATACCTCCATCTCTTAAAACGGAGATACCTCGTAGAATGTCAGTAGCAACATAATCGTCATACAAATCTTTAATATCAACCGAGGTAGTAGAAAAAATCTCTGGCCCGTAGGTAGAAAGTACCCACTCGGTTTGGAAATAAATCGTTTCGTTATTACCATGAAAATCAAACCATTCCGCATCCTGCGAATTGGGAACATCTCCATCTATTGACATGGAGGCGATATCATAGATTTGTATATTTTCATTCGCTCTTTTGAAAAGAATTTTTGTGTGCTCATGGTTAATAGAGGCCACCTCAACATCACCCGAATCGTCCAAAACCACTATATCTTGAAATCGTGCATCCGCTACACATACATTTCCATTAAGCACAAATGTAACCACCTTAGCATCAGCTGATGGGCCGTTTTCTTCATTATACGCCCCTTCAAATTGAGGATCATATTTTTGACAAGTACTCAAACTAAATACGAAAGCACCAATCATGAAGTAGATAAAGATATTTTTCATCATTTATATTTTTTCTTTTTTAAAATAACAGATAACCGATACCTATGTCAAAACGACCTATCTCATGCCAAAACACTCGACGAAATGCCTCTGCTTCATACATTTCTTGATTATTATTCCCTTCATCTAACTCGCGCACTGAATTAAAATTAAGCGGAAAACTAAACTTGATTCCAATTTTTAAAATGATTCTATCCCAAAATATCTGATGGCTAGCCCATCCAATAAATGCTGAGGTATAGCTGATTTTGTCATCAACATCTAGTGATCTATTACCATACACTTCGGATATAAAGTAGTCAGTTCTCTTATCTAAGATGCTACCCGAAATAAATTTTCGACCCAAACCGTAATAAAAATAGTTACCAAAAGGTGCTAATCCTCCTTTTTTTCTTCGGTATATGCTATGGTGTAAACTAACTGAACGAACATTTAATCGGTAAAAGAGATCATGCATGTCAAACGATGATCCAGGGGAATTTTCACTAAAAAAGGGAGATACTGTTCTAGCTTCCGTTACAGCGCCAGTGTAATACTGACCAACTGAAAAACTTACCGTAGAGTACCTTCCCGTGACGAACGAAAAAGAGCCATCAAATTCGTAATTGAGTCCAATACCGTTACCTTCAGGGTTTTGGAAACTTTCTTGACCTCTATTATTTTGAGTAGGACCGTCAATAGCAGGATTTGTTGAAACGCCCAGTATGAAAAAAAATCTTTTTCCTTGATATCCAGGAGCCTGAGCTGAAAGGGTTTGAGAGATTAGATACAAGATAGTCCAAAGTAGAACGCGTGCGATTTTCATAAATAATTAACTTTTTGTCTTATGACTAGTCTATCGGGATTTGCAAATATATTAATATTTTTTTGCTGTGAATTTAATTTTCTTCTAATTTATGAAGCTGAAATTGGTGGCTAGTGAGGTGGATTGTGATTTTATTACTTGTCCATTTTGTGTAGGTAATACCTATCCACGCAAGGAGCTATTATTTTTTTTTAGATACTTAGAAAAGTAAGAATGTAGTAATTCATCATCATTCCATCTCACCGCTGAACAACCAATCTCCTCACCGCAAGGCCTGCTCTCGTTTTCACGACCACAAAATAAATACCCGAAGAAAGGTGGGAAAAAGTATTTTCCTGCAAGATAAAATCTGTATCTCTTTGAGATGATTGGATAACCTGACCCAGCTTGTTTGTGATACTAACTTCGATAGTTTCCCTTTTTTCAAATTCAAGTTTTAAGAAAAAAGTACCGTCGTTTGGATTTGGGAAAACTTCGAAAGTTCGGAGATTTTCAATTTCAAAAATGGAGGTTGGTTCGAGTAGTACGCTAGCCGTAATCACACAACCGTTGGCATCGGTCACCACTAGGTCGTAAGTACCTGCTGACAAGTTTGTAATTTCTTCCTCTGTCCACGTTCCATTATTCCAGTTGTATGTGTAAGGTGGTGCTCCTCCGTTGACGTTCGCTGTGATTTTCCCATCATCACCATTTACTATTTCTGTGATTTGTAAATCAACCGTAAGGCTATCGGGCTGAGGGATAAAGACAGTTTCGGTTGCAGTACAATTATTTACATCCGTCACCGTCACCGTGTAAGTTCCCGAAGTCAAACCAGAGTTAGCGCCAACATCCCAATTATAAATAAAGCCGCCTGTCCCTCCAACGACCCAAAGATCAACAGCTCCGTCTGCACCATCATAACAAGACACTTCCGTGACTGTAGGAGTTATGATAATTTCGTTGGGTTCACTAATTACAAAATCCATTGACTGGCTACACCCCTCGGAGTCTGTCACCGAAAGTGCATAGTTTCCCGCTAGGAGATTTGAATTGATTAATTCTTGGTTAGCGTTATTCCAAACAAAGGTAAACCCTCCATTGCCACCACTAATGGTGGGATCGATCCATCCATCATCTCCTCCGAAGCAACTGACATCAGCTATACTTGCCATAATCTCTATGGAATCTGGTGATGCGATGTTAAATAGTTCAATCGTTTCGCAGCCGTTGGCATCCGTTATGGTTAGGATATAATCTCCGCCAGATAGCTCATCTAAATCTTCGTTTGTAGAACTATTATTCCAAGCGTAAGTTACATTTCCAGATGCCCCCGTCAATGTAATGTCAATAGCCCCATCGTTAGCATCGTAGCAAGTGGCAGGCGTGATTTGTTCATTTATTTCGATACCTGTATTCTGACTGATGATAAATGCTTCTACCTGTTCGCACATATTGCCATCGGTCACCGTGAGCGTGTATGTGCCTGCACTTAGCTGTGAAATGTTCGGCGTATTTACATTGTTACTCCAAGCAAACTGATAAGTTCCTTGTCCACCCGCAACAATTGAAATAGCAATTGCCCCATCATTATTTCCAAAACAACTTGCATCTTGAATCGTCTCCTCAATGATAATTTCGGGAGGCGACGTCACAATAATTTCTTCGGTAGCTTGGCATCCATTTCCATCCGTTGCCGTGATGGTGTAAGTACCAGCCGCCACCCCCAATAAGCTTTCGGTGGTAATGCCATTGTTCCATTCGTAGCTAAAATTGCCTACCCCGCCATTAATATTTAAATCTGCTCCACCGTCTTGACTATCAAAACAAGACGTAGGAATCGGGCTTACGCCAATGTCAATAGATGGCGGTTGGTTAACAATAAATTCTTGTACTCTGATACATCCGTTGGCGTCGGTGATGGTTATTACGTAGCCCCCCGTAGTCAAGTTGGCAGTGTCTTGCGTCGTAGCTCCGTTTTCCCAAACGTACGTGTACGTGCCTGCCCCGCCCGAAATACTCAAATCTATACTCCCCGTAGCATTTTCGTAACAATCAACTTCCGTGATACTTTCGTCAATGAGTATTGGCAAAGGTTCTGTTACTTCGATCTCTTCTAGCAGAGTGCATCCATTTCCATCAGCAATTGTTACGGTATAAATTCCGCCGTCGAGATTACTGATCGAATTGACAGTACTTCCCGTATTCCAAGTGTAGGTATAGGCATTCCCAACTGGAGTTAAAGTTATTGTTCCACTTTGGAAATCTGCACAGGGAACATCAATGACTGCAATATTAACTTCGGGAACTGAGACAAATACATTTATCAAATCCACGCCCTCTAATCCAGTTTCATCCGTGACAGTTACAGAAAATGAAGTAGTCTCGGCGAGCGTAAGTGTCCGAGTAGAATCCGTATTGCCATCATCCCAAAGGTAGGTGCAATCACAATTGGGCAGATAGGCATCCAAGGTAAAATCTTCATCTTGACACACCACTAAGTCTTCTCCCAGATTAACATTCACGATTGCTCCGTTGAATTTGACGAGCCACCAATCTTCAAATCCTTTTTTCACAAATAAATCTTCTACAAAAAGAGAACTCGAATACCCCAGCATCACGTACCCTCCATCTGGTGTTTGTAACAATCCTTTTACCGATTCATTATCCGTTCCTCCTAATTGCCTTGTCCACTCCGTTGCCCCCTGCGCATCAATTTTTATAATCAACGCATCTTTGTTGCCAGCGTGATCTGCAAAAGCTCCATCCGTAGAATGAATCCATCCACCCAAGATTAATCCGCCATCTAGGGAAGATGCAATTGCGACCGCCTCATCGTACTGGCTTCCGCCGTAAGTTTCCTCAAAAAGGATTGTCCCCGAGGGATCAATTTTTAAAACCCACAACTGCTCGTCGTACCGACCATTAAATCCTGACCCCGTCAAATTCATCACACTTTTTGAACCTGCTATGGCGTAATTTCCATCGAGGGTTTTGATTAACGTATTCAACTTATCAGCGGTAGTACTTCCGTAATTTTTTGACCAAAGTATATTTCCCTCCGAATCAATTTTTAATAACCAAGCATCGCTATGGCCAATATGATTACCAATGTCTCCATCTTTCGACCACGAATTTCCAGCAATGATGTATCCATCATCTTCGGTAGCGACAACCGACTTGGCGGCATCGTACCGCTTTCCACCGTACGTTTTTTCCCAAACTAAATCACCGTTGAGGTCAATTTTTAATATCCAATATTCATTGCTTCCGTAGCCCGCAGCGACGCCTGGTTCGCCCGCCGAACTCGTACTACCTACCACGAGGTATCCATTGGTTTCTGCCAAGATGCTCGTGCCCACATCAGTTCCAGAGCCACCGTAATTTTTTGACCATTGCACATTTCCCAAAGCGTCAATTTTTAAAATCCACAAATCTACTGTGCCTTTATTTTCATTCAAATCTGCATCATCCGATGCCGTTCCGCCCGTCAAGATAAATCCTCCGTCGGGGGTTGGTTGTACATCGTGGACATAATCTTCTTTTGAACCACCGTAGTTTTTTTCCCAAAGTAAGGCTCCATCTTTGTCCAGCCGAGTCACCCACGCATCAAAACCACCTTTGTTGGCGCTTACGTCTTCATCGGAAGAACTACTTTGTCCTACTACTATAAATCCTTCGTCGGACAGCAGCTTAATGGTTTGTGGAATATCGTTAGACGTTCCACCTAGTACTTTTGACCACGCAGTCAGCGGTTGAGCACGAAGATGTGATAACTGTAAAATGAAAATAAAGGCAGCCAAAAGAAGTTTGCCAAGAAGTGAATAGCTAGTAGTCTGCGCAGTATTGTCCATGTGCTAGTACGATATTTCGGATTTTTCCGAGGGGAAATTAAAAACTATAAAATACTCATTATCAGTTATTTATAGTTTGAAAGAGTTCGAAAAATTAGATAGAAAAAACGGTTATGGATGGGAAACTAGAAGTTGATGGAGAGGCTTAATTTTAAGATTAAAACTTTGTGAAACTGATTTTAATCATCAGATAAGTACTGAGTCACCAAGATTTCTTTTTTGGAAAATAAAGCTCTAAAGTCTTCGTACTTTCACGGCTCAATCTATCTGTTTCGGTTCATTTCGCCTCGTATGTTTCACTAAATAAAGATAGAAAAATTAAGGCGCTTTCTCAATAAGAATTAAGATGGCCTGAAGGAATGATTTAAGCAATTACTTCGCAAATCGCATTCGGTATTCGGGTTGGATATTTCCTTTTTTCACATTTTCCAATCTTCTTTTGATTCGTCTTTTTTTCAAAGGTTTTAATAAATCCGTGAACAAAACACCGTCAATGTGATCGTACTCATGTTGGATCACTCGCGCAATCATCCCCGTAAAAATGCGTTCGTGCTCTTCAAAATTTTCATCTTGGTATCTCAGTCTAATTTGAGCAGGACGCTTGACATCACCCCGAATATCGGGAATACTCAGGCAGCCTTCTTCGTACCCCCACGCTTTGCCACCTTCCTCTATTTTTTGTGCATTGATAAAAACCTGCTTCATACCATTTTTTCCAGTACCTTCTCCGTCGTCCAGTTGCTCGGTATCAATCATAAATATTCGAATGGACTTTCCAATTTGAGGAGCAGCAAGTCCCACGCCTTGAGCATTGTACATCGTTTCCCACATGTCCTCCATTAACTGTTGTAGATCAGGGTAGTCAGGATCAATTTCTTCCGCTACCTTTTTCAGTACAGGCTGTCCGTAAGCGTAAATGGGTAAAACCATATTCTAAAATTATTTTCTAAATTAAAAATGCTCCGAAGTGTCGTGACAAGTCATCTTGAATCATCTATGCCCAAGATAATCTTGCAAAATCAATACTGCACTTACCTCGTCCACAAGTCCTTTATCTTTTCTTCTCCTTTTTTTCTTCACGCCACTTTGTAAAATAATTTCTTTTGCATCCTGTGAAGTGTATCTTTCATCTTGGGTGTCAACTTCCATTTCGGGAAAAAGTTTTTTTACTTTTCTGATAAAACCAACTATCAGGTGGGCAATTTGTGCAGGCGTTCCGTCCTCGTTTGTAGGTAATCCTACTACGATGCTTTCGACTCCTTCTTCTTTCGTATATTTTTCTAAAAACTCAAAAATCTCATCCGTAGGTACAGTCGTCAGTCCATTCACAATAATTTGCAAAGGGTCGGTAACTGCGATTCCTACTCGCTTGGTTCCGTAGTCAATACCTAGTATTCTAGCCACGCCGCAAAAATAATAAATTTTCGTCCAAAAGAATTGTACCTAACCTAAGTTCCTTATGTAGTCCCCCACTTTTGTTTTACCAGTACTTACAATAGCTTTTCCATTCCAAGGCAATTAATTGCTCCTTTTTCATTAGAGAAGCCCCCCACCACGAATGATGAGAGGCCATCCCAAAAACTGATTTAAATACCTTTAGATCAGTTTTGCCGCTCGGGCACTAGAAAATAATATACAGAAACGCTTCGGATGGTTTATCTAAACCTACTAGGGCTTAGATGTCGCCGTAGAAGCCATCAATAGTCATTGAAAGTACGATAGAAATTAAC
>JBCCJE010000231.1:0-7486 GCA_039027925.1 Bacteroidota bacterium | reverse complement strand
CAAATTAAGGAACTACAAACATTTATTAATTATGGACAAACCTTAATGAAAGACTGGGGGATGTCAAAAAAAATAAAGCCAGGGTATCGAGTTTTATTCCACGGACCACCCGGAACTGGAAAAACTTTAACTGCAAGTTTACTAGGAAAATACACTGGTAAAGATGTATATAAAATTGACTTATCCATGGTCGTTTCTAAATTTATTGGAGAAACGGAAAAGAACTTAGCCAATCTCTTTGCCAAGGCAGAAAACAAAGATTGGATTTTATTTTTTGATGAAGCAGATGCGCTTTTTGGAAAAAGAACCAATGTAAGAGATGCCCATGATAAGTACGCCAATCAAGAAGTTTCTTATCTTTTACAGCGAGTAGAAAATTACAATGGACTCGTTATTTTAGCTTCTAATTTTAAATCCAACATGGATGACGCTTTTGTCCGGCGTTTTCAAAATATCATACCATTTCACTTACCAGATAAAAAGGAAAGGCTACAATTATGGACACAAGGATTCCCTACCGAAGTCGAACTAGCTGCTGATGTTGATTTGAAGAGTATTGCTACCAAATACGATCTTTCGGGAGCGAGTATTATTAACATTATTCAGTTCTGTTGTCTAACCGCCTTATCCCAAGACACCAATATTATCTTTCGTGCGGATATTGTTAAAGGTATTCGTAGGGAGTACTCTAAAGAGGGGCGAGTGTTGCGGTAGGTATTGTTTAATTAAAAACTAACGAAATTAAAATTATTAGTGGCTCGGATAGCTTTTTTCTGTTGTGATATTTTTCAATAATTTCATTGTTACGGCAATACTCCTTTGATCGGGCTACCAATTTGTTCGCTCTTTTTTTCTTCAAAAAAATTGATTTTATAAATAATCTGGGGTTAGGGCGGTTAGTTTCTAAAGATTATGGGGTATGACGTTTTTACCTAAACTTAAATGATGGAAATGAAATATCAAAAGATCAAAGGTAATTCATCATTTCCCAACTCCTCAGCATCTTCTCAAAAAGCTACTTATCTAGCCACACACATTTCTCCAAAATATCCATCTCGTCTGTTATTTACCGAATGTTCAGGTTTTTTTATAAAAAATAAAATTTTATTGTAATTTAACCACCGATTTATAACAAAGATATTGTAGCAAAAGTGGAGATTACTTTTAACTATTTTTAATCAGGCCAACTTCATCACATATTCATTTCAGTTGTAAACTAACCTAGCGTATTTTTGTATAAATATTTATTATAATGAGTGAAGTATGTTACTCTATTTTTGCGTATAACGAGACATCAAATTACAGGCGTTTCTGAAGACGATACACTTTTTTCATAAAAACAATCTAAAATGTACGGATTTACTACAAAGAGTATTTTGTTTACTATTTTTTCTGCCGTTGTAGTCGGAACAATAACTATTAGTTCTTTAGGGAAAAATAATACCCCTGCTTCCAATGATGATGGGCTGAACGAATACCCAATGAGTGCTACAGAATATATGCTGCAGAGGGAGCTAGAAAATAACCCCGCCGCTAAAGCCATGATAAGTGCTCAAGAAGCCCCCTATTATAACCACATGGCTACGGGAGGTAATGCTGCCGAGAGTGTGGTGGCTGATTTTACGCTACCAGTCGTGGTGCACATCATTCACCAGAATGGTGCAGAGAATATTGATAACTCGCAGGTGGAGGATGCTATCGAGCATCTCAATGATGCCTTCGAAAATGTAGGGTACTACGATCAGGGCACAGGAGTGAATACCCAAATAGAATTTTGCTTGGCTAAAACTGGGCCTGATGGCTATCCCACCACGGGGGTCACAAGAGTGGAAGATCCCTTGACTAATATGACAATTGAGTCGGATGATCTGGATTTAAAAAATCTTGATCGTTGGGATCCTACAGAATACATCAATATTTGGGTAGTAGCCTCCATTGCTAGTGATGCCTTTTTGAGTACGATCAGAGGTTATGCGTACCTACCTGCATTTCACGGAACAGACCGTGACGGTATTGTTATAGAAGCAGAGTGGATGGGTAGCAGCGAAGAAAACTCCACGGCGTTGGTAAGAGAAATGGGGCATTACCTTGGACTGTACAGTACTTTCCACGCTGGCTGTGGCAACGATGATTGTTTGCTAGATGGTGATCGAGTATGCGATACGCCACCCGATTGGACAATAGCGGAGGCTCCTTGTGAGGTGGACGAGAACAGTTGTTTTACGGATGTTAATTTATCTGATCCTAACAATCCATTTACGCAGGATGAAAATGATATGCGGGAAAATTATATGGACATCAATCCGCTGGCTTGTTACTCGGCATTCACGCAGGGACAAACGGATCGGATGACTTTCTTTATCAATGGTGATCGTTCTAGTTTGTTGAACACGCTAGCTTGTGATAACGATTGTGATAATCCCATTGAGAATTTTGCGATTTCTAATATTTTAAATGACACCACTTTTGTCATCAATAGTGGACCATTTAATATTCAAAGTTCTTCTACCAACGCCACTACATTTAGTTGGACACTAAATGGTCTGGAAGTGGGCACGGGTGCCAACTATAATTTTGATCCTGATTCTGCGGGGGTATTTACCCTTACGCTTACTGCCAACAATTCGAATGTAAATTGTGCAGTAGATTCTTCTTTACAGATTACGGTAATTGATTGTTTTGGTAATGCTTGGGTGGATGATGCCACGGGAGTGGATGTCTTTATGTGTGGTCAGCCCAACAGCCCCTGTAAGACGATTCAGTACGCATTGGATAATTCGGTCTGTAATGGAGATACGATATTTATTAGAAGTGGTACTTACATGCTTCCATCAATGTCAGCCGAAACTACCATAGCGAGAATACCTGAAGATTATACCGTGACCTTTTTTGGAGTGGAAGAAACCGGCCCCATCATTATTGATGGTCAAACTGCGCACAGAGGTTTTGAATACGATTATTCAAGCGATCCCTGTCCTCCTTCTCAAATGGATAACGAAGAAGATGTTATTCATCAAATTAATTTTGCTAACCTAACGATTCAAAATACCCAAGTAACCGAACAGGTTTGTACCAACGGTGCTTTTAGATCGAGTGGGGCAGCCATACACATTGTGAACGCCGTAGGATCTACCTTGAATGTTTCCATTGATAATTGCCGATTACTTAATAATGTGTCGGTAGATGATGAAGTTAATAATATCAGTACGCCTACTTTCGGTGCTGTTTATTTTGATGGAAAAGTAGATGATCTACTAGGGCTTACCACTTCGGCTACTTTTACTGTTTCCAATTCAGAATTTTCTGAAAACAGAGCAATACAAGTTGCCAACGGTGGAGTAGGGGGAGCGTTGTCTTTATTTTCTTTGACCAGTGCTAACATTAGTGATAGTTATTTTTGTGAAAATTCTGCCGAAGGAATCAACTCCGACGACGGAGATTTGAGTTTTGATCGAAACGCAGGGGGAGCCATCGCAATTTTTGATCGCTCTAACTTAGCATTCCCTTTCAATCATAATTTTTCAATCAACAATTCTTACTTCTTTAATAATGAGGCCACTACAACTAATGGAATTTCATTCGTGAACCAATCAGAAGGTGGTGCGATCTTTTTAGGCGGAGACCTACTCGACCAAGCGGTAACTTCTACTGCTGTTTTAAATATCAATAACTCTGCTTTTTTCAATAACAACATTGAGCCGGGGATTGAGCATTTCGATAATAGTGTAGGTACGGTCAATCAAATTGGAAATACCTTATCCGATGATCCGTTTGCTTTTGATTTAGGAAATGATACAACTATCTGTAATATTGATTCCATTACCATAGGAACTGACATTCCGGGGTCCGAATATTTGTGGAATACTGGAGCTACAACTTCTACTATCACTATTAGTGACACGGGGACTTACGTGTTGACCATAGCTATGGGGGCTTGTTCTTTTGTGGATTCTATCCAGATTAGTGAGATTATATGTGGGGAGATTTGCGGCAATGGAATTGACGACGACGGCGATGGTTTGATTGATTGTTTTGATCCTGAGTGCTGTGGTCAGGACGGTTGCGATTTAGCTTTTTATAATGAATGCCCCGATCCCTGTATATTCACCAATTCGGATAGCGATGTACAAGCGGAGGTGAAATGGCAAAGCGACGTGGATGTATCTATGGTAAGTACTCCCGTTACGGGTGATATTGATAATGACGGTATTCCCGAAATAATTGTGCCCCAACAGTCCTTATTAAATAATAGACTAAGTATTTTAAATGGTTTGGATGGGACAGAGGAGGTAGAAATAGATTTGCCTACGCAAGACCCCATCAGTTATCTAGCCATAGCGGATGTTGATAAAGACGGAACGGGAGAAATTTTTTACTACGCAGGAAATACCATATTTAGATTTGAGCACGATGGTACGCAGACGGCCGATACTGATTTGATAGGACCATTAGCCAAAGTAATCGGTATTGCAGACTTTAATGAAGATGGTACGCCTGAAGTATATACCAATCACGCCATATTTAGTTCGGATGATCTTACTGTGATTGCGACTATCCCCGTAGCGGTTGGCGATGCTCAATTTGGCGTGGCGGTAGATGTGCTTGAAGATAGTGCTTGCCCAAATTGTGAAGGTTTAGAGTTTGTAGCTGGCAATAAAGTATTTAGTGTAGATATTGACAACGGGAGTGTTTTCCCCGCAGTAGAAGCGGCATTGGAGGATGGGATTATTTCCATTGCCGATGTGGATAAAGATGGAGACCTCGATGGCGTTGTTGCTGCTTTCAATCCCGCTTTCCCTACGGCAAGTGCAAATCTAATTTATGCGTGGGAACTACAAACGGATGCTATCATCGGTCAGTTTGACCCCGGTGATAATCCTTCTCCTGCTACCATTGCTGATATTGATGGTGATGGTCAGCTAGACATTGTATTTAAAACCAGTTCAAATATTGTTGCCTTAGAAAGTAACTTCACACAAAAATGGACGACATTTTCAGCGGAGGACGACACCAATGTGACCTCTCCAGTTACTTTTGATTTTGATGGAGATGGTGATTTCGAAATCGTAAGTCGTGGTACTGAGAGAATTGAAATCTTAGACGGAACAAACGGAAATATCATGTTTGATGAGTTTTTCCTTTCTGCTTCTGGATTTGAATCTCCAGTAATTGTGGATGTGGATGGAGATGGTCTCACAGAGATTCTCGTATCGGGAGCCACTAGTCCTGGAAATGTAAACAATGACGAGGGGGTAGTGAGAGCTTACACTTCGAGTACTTTCCCTTGGCAAACAACCAGAAGTGTTTGGAATCAAAACGCCTACTTCAATGTGCAGATCGAAGATGCGCTTTCTATTCCGATTGTTCAGCAGGAACATCATATTGTAGGCAATGATGTGGTTTTAAATAATTTCTTAGCACAACATGGAGAGCAACTCGGAGCGGATGCTGTTATCACCAACGTTGACGTATTGTGTGATTTGAATGATTTAATCGTGACGTTAGAGGTATGTAATACTGGAAATAATGAGTTGTCTTTCACTACTCCAATTACATTTTACACCGATGATCCTACTGCCAATAGCGCGACTGCGTTGGATACTGAAGAATTAGGAGTCACCATCCCTGCAGATAGCTGTGCAACGGTAGAATACACCATACCCGCTCAGTACGACGAACCCGTGTTTATCGTAGTCAATGATGATAACACGACGAATACACCATTCGATTTGGCTAATGATTTCCCAAATACCAACATTGGTGAATGCGATTATAACAATAACATTACAAGTTTTACGGAGATGCCTGAACCCTTTGAATTGGACTTAGGGGGTACCATCACCATATGTGATAATTCAGCTATTGAACTAAATGCGACTACTCACTTCGTAAGCTACGAATGGCAAGATGGAACTACGGATTCCACCTTTACTGCCTACGATGGAGGGATGTACTGGGTGGAAGTGGTGGATTCCTGCGGAGGAATCCAAACGGATACCGTAGAGTTGATCGTAGATCCCAATACTGTAAACATGGTCATGCCTGAGCAAGCAGTTGTTTGTCCTACGCAGGATACTTCGTTTACTGTGGTAGGAGATTTTGATACTTACCTTTGGTTACCCGACGATTTCTTAGATTGTGATACTTGTCAAACCGTAAATGTAATAGACCCTGATACCGAAACACAGTACATTGTGACGGCAAGTAATTCTATGACGGGTTGCTACAGCGTGGATACGGTGATTCTTTCCATAGCGGGGCCGATTACTACTTTCGATGGTGTCGAAGTATGTCCCGGTGAGGCGGTGATGATTCACGGTAACATGGTGACTGATCCGATGACTTATACCGAAAATTTTACATCGGTGGATGGATGCGATTCAATCAGTTCAGTTACGCTGGTCAACTTCGAACCACTAACATTAAGTTTTCAGACGGTACCAACCTGCCCAGAGGGAGCGCTGGGGTCTGCTTCGGTATTTGTGGCTAACGGGGTTGCTACGAGCTATGAATGGAGTATTCCTGGAGCAGGAGATGTCCCTACTGTCAATAATCTTGAAGCGGGCACTTATACTGTGACCGTGACCGATGGGAACAATTGTGAAAACGTAGCAAGTGTCACTATTGATGTTGATGATACCATTATTCTCACTACCGACTTTATTCCACCGAGCTGCCCCGGTGATGCTGACGGCGAACTAGAGGTAACGAATCCTATGGTACAATGGCAATATAGCCTCGATGGGGTGACTTTCCAGAATAATCCAATTTTTATGGATTTACCAGCAGGGAATTATGATATCTTTATTCAAGATGGTGACTGCTTGTTCCAAGGGGCAGGCGTAGTAAATGATCCTCCAGCAATTGTAGTTGACATCACATCAGATCCAGACTCTATACCTTATCCAGATTCCGCTCAGTTGACGGTCAACGTTTCTCCTCCGGGGAATTATATTTTTGACTGGACACCGAGTGAAAATCTGAGTTGCGAGAACTGTCCAAATCCGATGGTTTCGTCCATTTCCGAAAATACCTACTCTGTTACAGTTACTAATGAAAATGGGTGTACTGCCGAAGGTCAAATTACCCCTCCTGTTAATTCCGATTGTGATTTTACTCGGCTCGAAATACCCAACGCCTTTACACCAGATGGCGATGATGTGAACGATACTTTTTCTCCAGTAAGAAAAAATGGGGGCGCCCTCGAACAGATTTCGGACTTTAGAATCTACAATAGATGGGGAAATCTGGTCTATGAGTCGGCCGAAGGTGAGCCGTGGGATGGAACTGACGGAGGTCAAGCTGCCCCAATGGATGTGTACGTTTATTATTTGTTATTGGAATGTATTACGGGAGAGCAAGAGCCACGGTCGGGCGAAGTGACCTTGATACGATAGGAAATGAATTAAAAATGGAGAATTGGGGTGTTTAAATGAGGGTTCCGGGAAGAGAGAGGGGAATTAAAAATGATTTTTTTTTTGGTTTT
>JBCCJE010000230.1:0-7499 GCA_039027925.1 Bacteroidota bacterium | reverse complement strand
TTTTAAAGCAGACAAAAAACTCTACAAGCTCGATTTGGATAAAATTCTATACCTCCAAGCCTTTGGAGATTACGTTCGGATCGTGACGGCGGAGAAATCTTACCTCACTAAAGATCGCTTATCAAATATTGAGGAAAAACTCCCCGAGCAAGATTTTCTAAAAATTCATCGCTCCTACATTGTTGGGCTTCGTGCTGTTCAGTACATCGAAGGAAACCAAGCAAAAGTTGGAGAAGCCTTAATTCCTATCAGTTTGACTTATCGGGATTTATTGATCGAACGAATCAAAGAATAGTTCTTGTTGGGAAAAATAAAAGGAGTTACAAAATGAATTTTGTAACTCCTTTTTCATCTTGATGCTCAACGAATCAGATGACTATCGGCCGTGGCATTGTTTATATTTTTTACCACTACCACACGGGCAAGGTGCATTCCTACCTACCTTCGGAACCTCCCTTTTGAATGTTTGCGGTTTACTTCTTCTTTTTGAAACGCCCTCGGCGGCAGCACGCGCCCGCGCCGCTTCGGCGGTAGCATCTTTATTGGTAGAAGTTTTACTCAAGTCCGTTTTTTCGGTTCTTGCTTCTTCCACCTTTGAGCCATCTCTGAACACTACCGTTCCTTTTACTAGGTAGGAAGTTACCTGCTCATTGATTCTGTAAATCAATTGTTCGAACAATTCATAAGCCTCCATTTTGTAAACTACCAACGGATCTTTCTGCTCAAAAGAGGCAGACTGCGAAGAATCCTTCAGTTCATCCATAGAGCGCAAATGTTCCTTCCACTCTTCGTCAATGATGGAAAGAGCTACTACTTTTTCAATATCTCGAATGATTGATTTACCATTAGTTTTTACGGCTGCTTCAAGGTCTGCGGAAGCAGGTAGTATCCTAGCAACGCCATCTGTGAATGGTAACAAAATTCGTTTGTAGCGGTGGCGTTCTGTATCATATACCTGCTTGATCTGAGGTAACAACGCTTCGGCTAACATCTGCCCTTTGCGGTCGTACATTTCCATAAATTGACGATAGATATTACCGATGATCTCGTCCTCGTCGCCTTCTTGAAAATCAATCGCATCCATCTTGGGATCAATTCCTAAAACTTCTATCGCTCCTCTACGGAAACTTTCAAAGTTCCCATTTTGCCGGTGAGCTACTACTAAACTCTCAATCAACGAAATGAACATAGTGTTCAAATCCAGAGACAATCGTTCACCCGAGAGGGCATTAAAACGTTTTTTATAAATCGCCTCCCGCTGAATGTTCATCACATCATCGTACTCCAATAATCTCTTTCTGATACCGAAATTATTTTCCTCTACTTTTTTCTGCGCATTCCCTATGGATTTAGAAACCATAGAATGTTGAATGACCTCACCTTCTTGGTGTCCCATCTTATCCATCAATTTTGCAATCCGCTCCGACTTGAACAACCGCATCAAATTATCTTCCAGCGATACGTAAAATTGTGAACTACCGGGATCTCCCTGACGACCTGCCCGACCTCTGAGCTGCCGATCCACTCGCCGAGAATCGTGCCGTTCGGTACCGATAATCGCTAGACCACCAGCAGCTTTCACTTCATCGCTCAACTTGATGTCTGTACCCCGCCCCGCCATGTTGGTAGCGATGGTAACTTTTCCTGGTCGCCCTGCCTCCGCTACGATGTCTGCTTCTCGCTGATGTTGCTTGGCGTTCAATACGTTGTGGTTAATACCTCTCAGTTGAAGCATTCGACTTAGTTTTTCGGAGATGTCAACGGAGGTCGTTCCTACCAGTACGGGACGACCCGCATTACTAAGTTCTACAATTTCGTCAATGACGGCATTGAATTTTTCACGCGCAGTTTTATACACCAAATCATCTCTATCATCTCTAGCGATGGGCCGATTAGTTGGAATCACGACTACGTCCAGTTTATAAATTTCCCAAAACTCACCAGCTTCCGTTTCCGCTGTACCCGTCATCCCTGCGAGCTTATGGTACATCCGGAAATAGTTTTGCAAAGTCACGGTGGCGTAGGTTTGCGTAAGGTCTCCGACTTTTACATTTTCTTTAGCTTCTAGGGCTTGGTGCAATCCATCGGAGTACCGACGACCTTCCATCATCCGCCCCGTTTGCTCATCTACGATTTTTACCTGACCATCCAACACAACGTACTCCTCATCTCTTTCAAACATCGTGTAGGCTTTCAGCAACTGATTGATAGAGTGTAGGCGGCGAGACTTCACGGAGTAGTCAGAGATCAATTTACTCTTAGCCTCCATCCTGTCATCTTCCGAAATCTCTTCGTTTTCCTCAATCATCATCATCTCCGTAGCGATGTCGGGCATGATGAAGAAGTTGGCATCCTCATTCCCTCGTGCTAAAAATTCCGCCCCTTTTTCTGTGAGTTCTACACTTCGTGTTTTTTCTATGATGGTAAAAAGTAATGGCTCATCTACCAAGTGCATGCGCTTGGATTGCTCTTGCATGTAGAAGTTTTCGGTTTTTTGTAACAATACTTCTACACCTTCTTGGCTGATAAATTTAATCAAGGGTCGAGACTTCGGCAATGCCCGATGCGCTCGCAACAAAGCCATTCCTGCATCACCCTCTTCGATTCCGGTGTCGCCTTCGTTGAATAATCTTTTGGCCTCGGCAAGGTACTGCATTGCCAATTTTTTTTGAGCAGCTAGAAGGGATTCTACTCTTGGTTTCAGCGCAATGTATTCTTGTTCTTCTGCCCCCTGTGGGATTGGTCCAGAAATAATCAACGGGGTACGGGCATCATCAATCAAAACGGAGTCCACCTCATCCACCATCACAAAGTGATGTTTACCTTGTACCATTTCATCCTGTGAGCGCACCATGTTATCCCGTAGGTAATCAAACCCGAATTCATTGTTCGTTCCGTAGGTGATGTCACAACTATACGCTGCCTTTCTTCCGTCGGAGTGCGGCTTGTATTTATCAATACAATCCACGGTCAGAAGAAGAAATTCAAAAATGGGCCCCACCCATTCGCAGTCCCGACGCGCTAGATAATCATTAACGGTAATTACGTGCACTCCTTGACCACTCAGTCCATTGAGGTAGGCGGGCAAAGTCGCTACTAGAGTTTTCCCCTCTCCCGTTTGCATCTCGGCGATTTTACCATCGTGTAGTACCATCCCACCGATTAATTGCACATCGTAGTGCACCATGTTCCAGGTGATTTCACCTCCCGCTGCCATCCAAGAGTTGGCGTAGGTAGCTTTATTTCCCGAAATAGTAATGTGTGGTTTTTTAGCTGCTATATCACGATCGTGTTGAGTAGCCGTCACCGTGATAGATTCATTGGAGGAGAATCGTCGAGCAGTTTCCCGAACGACTGCAAATGCTGCGGGTAAGATTTCTTTTAGTACATCTTCGAGGTGCTTGTCTCTTTCTTTTTTGAGTTCATCGAGGTCTTTAAAGAGTTCTTCTTTTCTATCGAAATCTTCCGTTTCGCTAGCTTCACTTTGTACGGATTTGATATCTTCATCAATACCTGCGAGATGATCCGCAATTCTTTTTTTGAAATCCAAAGTCCGATTCCGAAGTTGGTCGTGGCTAAGTCCCGTCAGCTTCTCCTCCTCCTCGTGTACCTGATCCACGTACGGCTGATAGAAGGCCTTGTCCTTATCGTACTTCGTTCCAAAAAGTTTTTTAAAAAATTTAATCATGATATATTATTATGATGTTTGTGTCTGTGAAATCTGTGAGAAAATAAAAAATACACGGAGGTTTGTAATTTGAAGCAAAGATAAATCTACTTCGATAAGATGTGAACAATCTTTATCACATTTTATTCCATAGGTATTGAAACGATAATTTCGTGACATTATGGCATAATTACTTGATTCGAGATGAAATAAATACCTCTATTTTTACATTCACGAACCAATACGACAACTTTATGGATTTTTTGAAAAAACAAAAACTTTCCTCCGATAGCGTGACTGATAGTCAGCCTAGGATTTTATTGAATGTGATTAAGAAAAAAATTCACGGGCTGATCGAAAGCCAATTTATGATCTTTAGTCATACGTTGTTTTATACCGTTTTGGTGCTTCTTTTTTTCTCCTGCCAAAACGACGGAAAAAGAAATATCGAGGCTTATTATTATCCCGTGGACGAATGGAAGGAAGGCATGGTCTATGAATATCATCCCGTGAACAACGCAGCACTCCCCGTTCACTATTGGTATTTTCGAAAGCTCGAAACAGATACCGTTACCTACTTTACTGGTCAATATTACGATCATAATTTTAGACCCCGACAGATTTTTAATGCCGAAATCGTTAGAAATGGGGTTTTCGTCAACGACTACATTTTATACGAATATGATTCCTTGGGAAATGTCCTTCAGCGAGAAGCCCTGATTGCGGCGGCGGGTAGCTTTCCTTTTGAAGTGAAAGATTCTACGGAACTATTTATGTACAAATTAAAATGGCTCTATCCCACCGAGGAATACCCTGATGGTTATCTTGAGATCACTAGAAAAAGAAGATTCATCGGAGATACCACGTATGCTTTTAAAGGCGAACCTTATGATGGTGTGAAATTTAAAATGGAAGAGTTGATGGATGATTTTAATGACGGACATTTGGAGAAGGAATACCCTGGTATAGAAATCTACGCCAAAAATTTAGGATTAATTTATTACAAAAAAGAAATTGACGAAAATTTCGTTGAAGAGTATGAGTTGAGAGATACTTTCTCAATGGCGAAATTAGAAGAAAAATTTAAAACATATTTGAGTGAGGATAACTAACAACAGTTTTCAACAGTTTTTTAAAATATTTGCCTTGGGCATCATTTTATTTTTTTCAAATAAAGCTACTGCCCAAGTTCTCCCTCCCGATTTTCTTTGTGTAAGAAGCGATACCCTTTTTTGGAATGTACCGATCAATAATTGTGGTCCCTTCAATAGCTACGAGGTTTTTGTTTCCGATAATCCAACGAGTGGTTTCTCGCTACTAACTACCGTGACCAACCAAGGTCAAAATTTTTATCATCATCCCAATCCGCTGGGGGAGGTTTTATATTATTATGTACAGAGTGATCATAATTGTCCCGGAGAGGTTGTTCTCCAATCAGATACCTTGGACAATCGTCAGCCCGAAGTAGCTGTAATTAGGGTTGCGTCCGTGGTGGGAAATACCATCGAGCTATCGTGGAACCCTAGTCCTTCGCCCGAAGTATTTGGGTACATTATTTTTCGAAATACGCCCTTGGGAACGGTAGCATTGGATACGGTTTTCGCAGGAACTACCTACGTAGATTTTAATGCGTCACCCGATGTCCAATCCGAAACCTATTTTATCATTGCGTTGGATGAATGTGGCAATACGAGTATTTTTAATGAACCACACACTACCGTTTTTCTGACACAGACCGTTGCCCCCTGTGAGCAATCCATTAATTTGAGTTGGAATTTGTACGAAGGTTGGGAAAACGAAATTGAAAGTCAAGAGGTGTGGGTAAGTGTGAACGGAAATCCTGCTACTTCCGTAGCTTCGATTGGAGGTACGCAGACAACCTATTCTTTTGTGGGGGCAAGTGATACGCAAGTGTATTGTTTTTTTATAAAATCAATAGAAGCGATAACTGGCGAAGAAACCCGCTCTAACGAAATTTGTCTTACGCCCGATTTGGTGGTGAAAAATGATTTTCTCTTTTTGAAAAATGTAAATGTCTTACCCGATAATTCCGTAGAACTCACTTGGAATTGGAATTCGGATGCTGAACTCCAAACCGTTGAAACATTAAGTAGTAGCGATAACATTACATTTACAAGTGTGAGTACACTCCCCGCTCCGAGTCTTCTCAACGTAGAAAGTAGCTTGGTTGATAATATCTCAAATCCATCCAGCGGAAAAATTTTCTTTAAAATTCGAACCAGAGATGATTGTGATGCCCTCGCCCTTTCGAACTACGGCAGCACCATTCATCTGCAAGGATCAGCACAACCGGGACTTTCTAATTTTTTGACCTGGTCGGCATTCGACCTTGAAGGGGTTACTTTGTTGGACTATGATATTTATAGAATCGTCGGCGGCAATATTTCTTTCTTAGCCAATGTTCCCGTAGGAACGACGACCTACTCGGATGTGGTTGATCCCGAAAAAGAGGCAGAAAGTAATGTCTGCTACTACGTAGTGGCCAACACGGAAATCACTCTTCCCAACGGCAACATCGAACGCCTAGCATCCACTTCCAATATTAAATGCGTAGAACAACTCACCAGCATCATTGCTCCCAACGCATTCGCCCCACAAGGTCGTAATCAAATTTTTAGGCCGCTCGTCATCTTCGGCGAAACGGTGGATTACCAACTCAATATCTTCAACCGCTGGGGCGAACTCATCTTCGAAACTAAAGACAAAGATCAAGGCTGGAACGGAAAATACAAGGGCACAGTCCAACCGATGGGCGCCTATGTTTTTCACGTAAAAATTATCCAAGCGAGTGGTCGAGTCGTGGAGGAGAAAGGAGTTTTTACTTTGTTGCGATAGCTTTTAATTGAAAATTGAAAATTACCTGACGTACGTGTACCGTATTCACGTAATCTGAATAATTTTTAATTTTCAATTCCCTTGTAACCATTCTCCAATACCGAAGTAACCGATTCGGAAACACACTTAAAGGATACCAACGAAAGCAATGACGGACGAACAATTGATGATGCAAGTCAGAAGCTGAAAATTGAAAATTATCTAATGTGTGGGTCTAACTCAACTTTTCTATTTGGTGAGTATTGGTTTTCACGTAATCTGAATAATTTTCAATTTTTAATTTTCAATTCCCTTGTAACCGATTCGGAAATACACTTAAAGGATACCAACTAAAGCAATGACGGACGAACAATTGATGATGCAAGTCAGGAACGGCGACATCGCACAGGCGGCGGTTTTGTTTGATCGGTACAGTGGTAGATTGTATAATTTTTTCGTTCGGCTGACTTACGACCAGGCTTTAAGTGAGGATTTGACCCAAAGTGTTTTTGAAAGAATCATTCGCTACCGCAGTAGCTTCAACGATCATCATCAATTCAAATCTTGGATCTTTCAAATTGCGAGAAATGTTCGAACTGATTTTTACAAAAAAAATAAAATCAAGGTAGCAGATGAAATTGATGTATCGAGTGTGCGCTTAATGACTAGCTCCGTTGCTGAAAAAATGGAGCACCAAGAGGATTTAAAAAATTTAGAAAAAGCAATGCTGCGACTGAGTGCAGAACAAAGAGAGATTTTAGTGTTGACTAGATTTCAAAAGTTAAAATACGCTCAGGTCGCCGAAATGTTGAACACTTCCGAAGGAGCGGTAAAGGTAAAAGTCCATCGGGCGATCAAATCCCTTAGAACGGTATTTCTAAAAATAAACAAGGCATGAGTGGGAGATGAGAAATGAGAAATAAGAAATGAGAATTTCTCCATTGCGTCATTACCTAAAAAATCTATCATCCCCCGAAGTTTCGGGGTAGGTATCATT
>JBCCJE010000229.1:0-7499 GCA_039027925.1 Bacteroidota bacterium | reverse complement strand
ATGGAGGTAGAGCAACCCCAATTTTTTGATGGTGAAAAATGGACTCCAATGAACAAGGGAAAACTTCAAATTCAATCCGAAGCCGCAGAGGTTTTTTATAAAAATATCAGAATAAAATCTATCACTTCCGAGGAGTACAAGGCGATTAAAGAAGAGAATAGTTAGCTTTTGATAAAACGTTAGAGACACTTAGCAAAAAGTAGCAAAATATAAGTACAAATCAAAAGTAGCACAAAATAAATTGTTTGTGGTAAGTAGTATTCACGTTGGTGAGTATTTTAGTTTACATTTCAATTTACTAGATGAAAAAAATAGATTTACTCCAACTACTAGTAATTATAATCCTATTATTTTTTATTGGAAAAAAAGCTCAGGCTCAAGACCTTACTATCCCACCGAAAAATTATGTAGATAGCGTTGACATCAGTAATGCAGTAAAAAGAACCAACTCCACTTATCCCCTTTCAGATCAAACGAATGAAAATAAATGGAAATTACTTTCCGAATATTCAGACGAATTCGATGGTGTAAAAGTAAATGACAGCAAATGGTATCCCAATAATCCAAAGTGGAAAGGAAGAGTACCTACCTATTTTCACAGTTCAAATGTAAGTTTAGAAAATGGAGAATTGGTGATACGGGTCAATCAGCATGGAAATGAAAAACTTCCAGAAGGATTTACGCATTCTACAGGATTTATCAAAAGTAAAAACAAATTCCTTTACGGATATTTTGAAGCGGAAGGCAAGTTGATGGATGCACCTTGGGTATCTGGTTTTTGGATGACCAATGTGGGCAAAGACTGGTGGACGGAGATTGATATTTGTGAAAATGCACCTGGTTTACATTATAATGTCAACGACTTAAACTCCAATATCCATGTCTTCAGAGCACCCAAAGACAAAGGAGACGTGAAAAAACATTTTTCTAGAACTAAGAAATATTACTTCCCCCAAGCACTTCAAGAAGATTATCACGTCTGGGGGTTAGAATGGACACCTGAATATATCCGATTTTACATTGATGGTATTCTTTTCAGAGAAGCGGAGAATACACATTGGCACCAGCCATTGGAAGTTAATTTTAATTGTGAATCTAATAAGTGGTTTGGCGCTTTGCCAGATGACAATCGATTGAATGGTGAATATCATGTAAAATATTTTCGAGTGTGGGAAAAGCAACTGTTAAATAAACCAAAGGAATGAAAAACTAAAAAACAAAAGAAATGAAGATTCAAATTATATTATTACTATCATTTTTTACTACCCATATTTTTGCTCAAAATATTTCTATTGATATTCACCCTGGACACACTAGGGCTATTCAAGGTCACTCCGAACTTAATAGATTAAAATATTTTAATCTATGTGATAAGGGATCATGGTTTGAAGGTAAAGCGAGTGATAAAGGTGGAGCGAGTTATTTTTTGGATGATAGAAATGTTTCTTTTGGAAGAGATTTAGGTTTAGTTTATTCAGAAAAAAATTGGGGAAATAGTTTGCAGGAAGATCCTAGTAGACCTGGTTATACTGATACCACTTTTATGATTAATAGTTTATCTCCTGATGATTTGGGAGCTAGTTCAGATTTCAAACTACGGTTTGAACCCAATTTAGATATTGTGAATCACGATCGGCGCGACGCTTTTCCAGAGTGGATGGAAAAATATCAAACTGCCCAATCTGGAAATGAATGGATACCTACTAATATTGAAGCTGCATCGGAAATTACCTCAACGCTACTAAAATATAGATACACCGACTTTCATCGACCTGCCTATTTTGAACTGGTTAATGAGCCTCATTGGTCATTTTGGGGGGATCAACATTTTGCAGATTGGCATGCTGATCTTGCGCAAACTGTTCGTTCCAAACAAATCAATACCTTGATTGGTGGACCTTGCCTTTCAGTTGCTTATTTTTATAGGAATAATTATCAGTACCTCTACAACTTTACTCAATTTATTGATAACACTAATTTTGAGTTAGATTTTTATTCTTTCCATATCTACGACTATCTTCAATGGAATGAAACAGAGCAAGAGTTTACAGGTGCAGTATCAACAGGCCTTCCCTCTTTTGGAGTATTTGACGCAATCGCTAATTATACTCGAATTAATTACGGACAGCCTGCAAAATTAGTAATCTCTGAGCATGGAGGATATATTAGTCAAGGTGATGAAGCTGCTATAGTTGAGAATATAGGATCTCAATATTTTCCCGGGACTGGCTTTGAATATGAGTTGGAAAAACGCAGCATCATCAATTTTATCATGGTCAATAGTACCATTTCTAATACTTTAGCTTTTTTAGATAATCCTCATTTATTCTTAAAAACTGTTCCTTTTATCTTATTTGAATCTGCTGGTTGGAATCCTGCGTACTATGCAAGTATGATGGTTCCCTGGGAATTTACTGATACTGATAATTGGGCAGAAACGAAACTGATTCATTATTTTCAATATTTCCAAAATGCACAAGGTCGACGAGTTCGAATGCATTGTCCTGATCCTGATTTTCAATATGCTGCTTTTGTTGAAGGTGATGAACTTTACGTTTACGTCCACAATATGGCTGACAAAACAGAAGTTTTGGATTTGAATCTTCCTTCGCAATATAATATTGAAGAAATCACTTTAACCCAACTGATTCGCCAAAGTGATTTTAGGCCACTTATGACAGAAGAAGTGATTAACGATCTAACAGGAATCAATATAGAGGGACGCGGTTCTATTGCCTTAAAAATTAAACTTGCAGAGGAAGTTCAAGAAGAACGCTATCTAAATGAAATCCCCTTTTACTCAGATGAAGTAGCAACAGAGTTTCAAGGTCAAGCTACTTTTAATGTTCCGATGGATGACATAGGAACTATTGAGTATGCCTACATGCGCATTGGAATTAATCGCCCTTCCAATGCTAATAAAAATATCGAAGTCAAATTAAATGGAAATGATTTAATCGTTCCGTTAGAAGATGCTGCTGATAGATTTACAAGTGATGATGGCTACGCATCTACTAAAATAATTCCCCTAGATATCAATTTATTGAGCAACCAAAATGAAGTAATCGTCACTCTACCTGACAACCAATCAGGAGGTATCGGATCTGTTGTGATCAGAGCTGCTATCCAAGACTACTTTGTTGATGTTGAAGTCCCCATCAATTCTGGAGATTTTTCTTTATTTCCAAACCCTAGCAAAGATGGATTTACTATAAAACTTGATGAGCGTCAGATTAGTGAAATAGAAGAGATTACCATTTATAATAACGTAGGTCAGTTAGTTGATAAATTTCAAGTAGACGAAAATGCCATTACCATTTCTTGGAATATTCACAACAGAAAAACTATCTCCTCTGGAGTTTATCATGTGATTTTAAAAAATAAAAATGGAGCGATAGCGTCAAAAAAGTGGATAAAAGAATAACGTAATTTAATCTTCTTCTTCCAAATATTTTATGTAAGTGTAATAGACCCCGTATCGGTCTTTTCCTTCTATAAAATCATTAATCAAAAATGTTTTTCCTTTTTCTAATTCATCAATGGGAAAGGTGGTCATGGAGGTAGAGCAACCACAATTTTTTGATGGTGAAAAATGGACTCCGATGAACAAGGGAAAACTTCAAATTCAATCCGAAGCCGCAGAGGTTTTTTATAAAAATATCAAGATAAAATCTATCACTTCCGAGGAGTACAAGGCGATTAAAGAAGAGAATAGCTAGCCGTACAAAAAATGTAAAAAACAATTCTCGAAAAAATTACCATTCCATTTTTCCAAAAAAATTCAACCTTCCGCAAAACGCCCTACCTTGCTATCACTTAAACAGACGCTTACCAAACATCAAGTAAGTATTCACTTTCTTTAAAATATTTTTCGCAGCATCATTTCTGATACTATCAATTGAAATCCCAGTTTCATCAATTTAAAACTAGCATCTATCAACGGGATGAGCAATCCAGCTAGTTTTCCCACCATCTTGCCATCATATTCAAAAAATAATTTTCTTAATCCACAGTAGCGAATTGATTGACTCGCTACTATAAAAAATCAAATCAATGAGAACAACCTCCCTAATAGTGCAATTTGTTTTGCTTACCTTTTTTGCCTTTGGGCAACAACCTACCCCACTCACTACGACCAGTTTTATAAATCTTGATGATCCAGATGTAGAACCTGCCTACAATTACGATATGATTCCTCCCGTAGAAGCTGACATTTTGGATAATCCAGATAACTATACCCCCGATATGGACAATAGGTATTTTATGTCGGTATTTGGACCAAGACACAAGGAAGTAGATATGAGTAGTATTCAGTATTTTGATTTTCACCAAGGAACAGACATTACGTGGAATGTCAGCCACAACAACGAGGAATACACTTCGGATAATCCGCCCAATATTGTAAGTATGTGTGATGGAGTAGTCTTTGACATTTATAACCCCGATTACGAAGATGCCGAAAATACAGCTACTGGGCGTTTTGTTACAGTCAGATGTGACCAAGAATTTGCGGGTAACCCAGCGTGGGGTAGCATTTATATTGCTTACCGCCATCTTGATGAAATTAACGAAGATCTGTATATAGGTCAATCCATTTTACAAGGCACGCTTATCGGTAGCATGGGCGAAACGGGGGAAACTGATGCCGTCCACTTACATATGAGCGTAATTAGAAGAAATACAGAAAGTGAAATTAATGTACACCCGATGCGAATTTTTGATCCCGTTGCTATTCCGCATTTATTGGATTACTTAACGGAAGCCGAGATTACTCAACTGAATTATTCGGAGGCCGAAGCATTGTTTAGAATTGCAATACCGTATCATCAAGCCAATTTAAAATCCCTAAAAGTAAGTCTTCCTAACAATGCTTACACGAATACCTACGATTTTGAAGCGGTGAGTCAATTAGATGAAGCGCAGCGGGATAACCACGCCATCGTCACGGGGCTAGAGTTATTTGCCTACCCTTTCAATCGGGGAGAAACTGCTTATGATCGTCATTGGAACAAATATGATGATGGCAAAATTACGGATGCTTACCCATCAAGCCCCGAAAATTTGGAAGACTTTGCTCCCTTTCTTGCCGAGGGCTTACTACATACCCCAGCTTACGTCTTGGATGTCAAAGTCAATGATCTACCAGAAGGATATCACATTGAAGATTTAGAAATTGAACTTCTCGATATTTACGGAAGAGGAGTGAGAGCGAATGGAGTAGAAAGTCATGGCAGTTTTGCTTGGGCTATGATTAATAGCGAAGATGATGATGCGGAAGAACGGGGCGAAAATGCAACCGAAGACCCGGGCGAAGTGCTAGTGTATGAAGATACGAATACGGATGCGAAGGATTTAGAATTAGTACATAACTTCAACAAAAAGGGCAACCAAATCGTAGGATTACGATTTGAGAGCTTAGGACTTCCAGCGGATGCCGTCGTTACGGACGCTACGCTTCAATTTCGAGCAGATGCCTCGGCCAAACTTGACGAAAATGAATTGACAAATCTACAGATCAGAGCGCAGCATAGTCCAAACGCTCTCGCATTTGAAGAAGTATTTCACAATTTGAGCGAGCGAGAAACTTCCCTATCGGTAGTAGATTGGGAAATTAATGAGGTTTGGACGCCTAACCAAATGGACAAAAATCAAAGCGTAAGCATCACCCCACTTTTGCAAGAAGTAGTGGATAGAAATGCCAACGCCTGGACGAATGCTAGTCCCTTAGTGTTGCTCTTCAACGGAACGGGCAAACGAAAAGCAGACGCCTTCGACCCTGATGGAAATAGTAGGAAAAATGCTTACGTGTATATCGAATATACTACCGAACAGAATGAGTTTTCCAACTTTGCTCCCGAAGTATTTTTAACTAATCCACAGGATGGTGCTGAGTTCGAAACCTTAGATCCTATCACCTTTGAGGCGGTTGCTTTTGATGCGAACCACGATTTACAGAAAGTAGAATTTTACGTGAATGATATTTTTCAGGGTGATGATTGGAACGCACCCTACACATTGAATTGGCAACCACAGAGCAATGGAAACTTTGTCATCAAAGCAGTAGCCATAGATGAACAAGGCAACCAAACTGACTCTTACGAACACGAAATAGACATCAGCAGCAATATTCAAATTCAACATTTACAGATAGCCTTAGATCACGATAATCACGACGTGGAAGAACACCAAAGCGGTACTATCTGGAAAAAGAATAAGGACTTAGAATTATGCTATGATTCCTTCACTCCTAGTGATGCGAATCAGGCTATCGGTCGGCAGTACGTTGGATTACGATTTGAAGATATTGACCTGCCAGCCAATGCTGTGGTGACCAATGCCTACGTCCAATTTACTGCCGACGAAACCCATAACAATCATACCCCCATCACGATTTGGGGAGAGCGAGATGTCCATCCAGATGATTTTAGCTACGATCAATTTGATGTATCCAACAGGGATAAAACCGTGGCAAATACCAATTGGATACCCGCAGCTTGGAATGCTGTGGACGAAGCGGGTCTTGCCCAACAGTCAGCAGATATTAGTAGCATTCTACAAGAAATCATCAGCCTACCCGATTGGCAGGCAGGTGGAGATGTCGTACTTATCTTACACAGTGAGCTTACAGGTAGAAGAACGGCTATTTCGCACGATCAGTCACCAGCAAAAGCACCTAAGTTGATAATCGAATTTACCTCGCCGGAAGAAATGATGAATATGACAACTATGCCAGTACAGCATTCACCTTCGCTTAATACACTGTCTGCCAAGGAGTTAGATATAAGTATAAAACCTAATCCAGTACCTACTAACCAAAAGCTAGAGTTAACGTTGTGGCACGAAGGAACAACCGAAGCAACAGTTACCATTTTTTCTAATGCAGGTCAACTCATGTATCGCTCACCAATTACTTTTGAAGACCAAACAGATTTGAATATTGAATTAGTGGATTATCCAGCAGGATTTTATTGGGTTAAAATCAATACCGCAAGACAGCAAGTGATAGAGAAAGTGGTAGTAATCGGAAATTAAAAATTCCTTTCGGAGTGCAGCTCGTCTGACCAACGAGTCAGACTAAATGCTGCACTCTGATTTTTTTCGAACTGGTATTTAACAATATATTTACAAAAACTAAAATTACAAGAAAAAAGGCAAATGAACACCCACCGGCAAATGAATGAATGGACTAATCAGGCCTTAAAAACACAAATGAATCCACACTTTGTGTTCAATGCTCTAAATGCCATTCAGTATTTCATTTTGTCTGATGATAAAAAATCCGCCGTCAAATATTTATCTATTTTCAGTAAATTACTTCGGTATCATTTAAAATATTACGAAGCAGAAACGGTGGCTTTGGGAGAAGAATTGCAGATGCTAGAATGGTATCTCCAACTCCAAAAACTTCGTTACGAAGGACTATTCAATTATCAATGGTTAAAAAAAATCAAGGGAAAAGAACAGCAATTAAAAATACCCCGTATGGTACTATCCGCTAT
>JBCCJE010000228.1:0-7500 GCA_039027925.1 Bacteroidota bacterium | reverse complement strand
GATGTTGCCTGAGGGCCTTGCAATTGTTGAAATTAGTGATAGCATTGGATACGATATTTTTGTCACTCTAATCCGAGAACAAATCATAGAAAACCTTAAAGACAACGATGAGTGGTACACAAATTATCGAAAGCAATATCCAAAAGGAAGAACTTTTCCTTATCATCCAAACCTTGGTGTCACAGAGGAAGACTATAATTATTACCTAAATAATAAAGATAATTTTGGAATCAAATCTACGATCAAAAGTCAATTAAAAATAATACAAAAGGGACTAGAAATTAGCTTTAAAGGACAAGATCAGCTAAATATTATGAATAAGATTAAAATTGATTTGGAGAACCTCACTATAAATTATTCTGATAAGGAGTTAATTTTTACAGATAGTATTTATATTCCTAACAACTTTAATATTTACCGTAGCTCATGGAAAGGCTATAAATGGATTTTTAACGATCCAGAGAATATGGAAGGTTTGAATATATGGGATATGTATAGTATTCCAATGAAAAGTTACTCTATAACTATTGGGAAGATTGAAAAAACAGGTTTAACCTTTTTTGCGATAAAGCTAGACGAAACGTATCCAGAGAAAGAAAATGTAAAGATAGACATTAGGTTTATGATTCAGTAAGTCAATTAATTCCCTAGTTAGTAAATCAGTTTAAATTCCCCTAAGCATAATCAAAAAGTAAATCAAGCAAGCCTAGCCATCATTATTTACAAACACAACCGAGGGAGCAACTGAATGCCCCCTCGGGGTTATATAATTTGCCACTCATTCCCAATTAATCATTATGACTCACCATATAGATGGATTGGTTACTCATGCTTTTTCCAGTCAACTCCTCGTAAAGATTTAGGTACTTTTGGTGAAAGATAGCATTAGTCTTTTTCCCGTTCACTTTGAATTTTTTAGTCGAGAGTTTGAATCTGTAATTTTTGCTATCCCTAATCAGCCCATCTTCTAACAATGCTTCTGCAAATGCCTTACTCGTGTGCTCGTTGATCTTTTCAATCTCCCGGTGTGCTCTCTCGATCTCTCGGTGTGCCTTTTCAATTTCAGCGTGTGCTGCTTCGATGGCGTCATGCGCTTTTTTGATTTCATCTTCCAATGGAACTTCTGGAGTCGTTGGCGGTGTGGGGACATCGCCACCTTGTAGTTCTGCGATCAGATCGGTGTACCTTCCGTATTCGCTACTCGGAATTTTTCTACCGTTGATTTTTAGTTTTTTTATCATACCATTTTCCGTAGCGAGATAGACCCGTTGTCCATCTTTGTTACTTCGGTAAACGGATTTGTCTTGACACCGCTCGGGGGTGGTATCTCTCTCTACGAATTGGTCAAAATCTGAAAGTGTATTTTCATTGTTAGAGTTCATTAAATCATTGGTGTAACCAAACGAACTTATTGTAAATAAACTAAATAGAATGGTAAAACTAAGGCTGGAAATAAGGTTAGTAGTCATGATATTTCAAGTTTTTTTTAGAAAAATAAATAATCAATTTCCTCTATGCCAAGGTGGATGCCAAAAATAAATCTACTGATAATCAACGCTTTACGAAATTTTATTTCATTAATATTGTTCGATTTCAAACACTTTTGTTCGATAGTGATGATTATTGGCTTCCGAAATTAATTTCTAACTTTGCTGTTGCTTAGGTTTTCCGAACACTCGGAATGAAAAGGGAATCCGATGCAAATTCGGAGCAGTCCCCGCTGCTGTAAGTTCCATCCAATTTTTTTTCAAAAACCACTTTTCAAGTACGAGAGGGAAGGTGAAAAAAATGGAACGAGCCAGAAGACCTGCCTAACAACTTAGTTACAAAACTTTCGGAGGAAAAGAGCGTGACAGATCATTGCTACAAAAAGGAAGTCTTTTTTGTACGCTATCCTTCATATGTCTGCCGCAATTTAAACTCCCCATAACATTACCAACTGGCAGATGAAATCTTATTTCCATTTATTGTTGCTACTTATTTTTGGTTGGTTGAGCATTCCTGTTGTCAATGCCCAAATGGATTCTTTGAGCATTCCAGAAATTGAGGTCATGGCTACTAAAATTCGTAATCAAAATATTGGCGGTCAAACCCAAACTTGGGAAGCGTCTGAAATTGCTTTGCTAGCAAGCAACAACGTTGCTGAACTGTTGAGTCAAGAAAGTGGTGTTTACGTTAAGAGCTATGGGTTAGGCAGCTTGGCTACCTCCTCGATCAGGGGTGGAAGTGCTAGTCATACCTTGGTGCTTTGGAATGGACTTCCCATCCAAAGTCCGATGCTGGGCCAATTGGATTTGTCCTTATTACCCATCACAACGTCCGATGAAATTACTTTACAAAAAGGTGGTAATTCTGCCATGTGGGGAAGTGGAGCTATCGGAGGCGTTATCGGCCTGAGTACCAATGCTGATTTTTCGAATAAATTTAAAGCGGATATTTCTTCCACGATTGGTTCATTTGGACAGTACACACAACAGGGGAATTTTAATTTTGGTAATGATAAATTACAGTTTGTAACAAAAGTTTTACATCATCAGGCAGAGAACGATTTCTTTTATTTTTTAGCTTCTAACTTTCCACTACGACAACAAACCAACGCTAGAGTAGCACAACTCAATTTGCTGCAAGACATCTACTGGAAAATAAATACTAAAAATCAGATTGTTTTTCATCTTTGGAGGCAAACCTCCGATAGACAAATCCCACCTACTAATGTTCAAAATGCAAGTCTGGCGCGTCAAGATGATTTTTCTACCAGAATGATTTTGGATTGGAAAAGGATAGGTAGCCGTTGGGTGACTCAGGGTAAGGTTGGTTTTTTTGACGAAGACCTTAATTATTACGATGATGCCACTAGACTGGAGTCTTTGAGTTCATTTAAAACCTTAATTGGAGAGCTGACTACCGAGCGAACTTTCAGAAATTATCATAAGTTTTCTATCGGGACTACTCACTTATTCACCCAAGCTGACTCCGGGGGAATACCCAACTCCCCTACCGAACACCGCACGGCATTATTCGGAGCGTACCAATTTCGAAAATTAAACTGGACAATTCAATCAAGCATTCGGCAAGAGATGGTGGAGGGAGCATTCATCCCCATTGTTCCAACTTTGGGCGTAGATTATTTTTGGAATAAACATTTGACCTCAAAATTGAAAGTGAGCAAAAACTATCGCATCCCTACGTTCAATGATCGTTTTTGGGCACTGGGCGGGAATCCTGATTTGTTGGCGGAATCGGGATGGAGTGCCGAAGGGAGTATCGTTTCCAATTTTTCGATGGGAAAAATAAAAAGTAAATATACTGTTACAGGATTTAACAGATTGATAAATAATAGGATTATTTGGTTGCCGACGGAAGGCAAACCCTACTGGAGTGCTCAAAATGTGAGTAAAGTTTGGAGCAGAGGATTAGAGCAACGATTATCTCTTTTTTATGATTGGAAGGATTGGGAATTAAAGCTCACCGGGGGTTACGATTTTATCAAATCTACCAACGAAGAACAGATTGAATTTCCCAAAACGGAAAAAGGACAGCAACTACTTTACGTCCCTGTTCACCAGGGTTTTGGGAAATTGACCGTCGGTTGGAATAATCTCAACGTGAGCTACCAACACAGTTTTACGGGGAGCGTGACTGCCATCAATGAGAAATTAGCTAACTATCGAGTAGGCAATGCCAACGTTAATTATACATTTATCAAGAAAAAATATCAAGCGTCGATCTTCCTCATTATCAACAACTTATGGAATACAGACTACTTTGTGATAGAGCGTCGTCCAATGCCGAGGAGAAGTTTTCAAGTGGGCGTAAATTTTCAATTTCATAGATAATTAGAAATGAACATAACAAAAGAACTACAAAACAAAATCAACCTTAAAACCAAACCGCTTGGGGCATTAGGGCAGTTGGAAAAAATAGCTTTTCAAATTGGAAAAATCCAAAATTCCCTAGCTCCCGAACTGAAGCATCCTACCATTTTAGTTTTTGCGGGAGACCACGGCATCGCTGCGTCGGGCGTAAGTGCCTACCCCTCGGAAGTCACTTTTCAGATGGTGATGAACTTCCTCAACGGAGGGGCAGCCATCAACGTTTTTTCCAAACAAAATAATATCGCATTGAAGATAATTGATGCGGGGGTGGATTTTGATTTCTCGGATCATCCCAATTTAATTCAACAGAAAATTGCTAAAGGCACGCAAAATTTTTTACAACAAAAAGCAATGAACGGAGATCAATTGCACCGAGCATTGGAGCTAGGTAAAAGTACTGTTATCAATCATGTCAACCCCAACTGTAACATTATTGGTTTTGGGGAAATGGGTATCAGCAACACTTCTGCTGCCTCTCTGCTGATGAGTTATATTTGTAAAACTCCTGTTACAAAATGTGTAGGCCGAGGAACGGGTTTGGATGATGAACAACTTCAAAAGAAAATTAGTATGCTCGAACAAGCAAAATTATTTCACGGCGATCTGATTGATCCACTCGAAATATTAGCTACTTTCGGAGGATTCGAAATAGCGCAAATGTGTGGTGCGATGCTCCAAGCATTTGAAAAAAATATGATCCTACTGATTGATGGATTTATTGCTACGAGTGCATTTTTGATTGCTTCAAAAATTAATCCTCGCGTCAAAGACAACGCTATTTTTTGCCATCTATCGGATGAACATGCCCATCGGCAAATGCTAGATTTTTTGGATGCCTCCCCTATCCTTCAACTCCAACTCCGACTAGGAGAAGGCACGGGTTGTGCTATCGCCTATCCGATTATTCAAAGTGCTGTTGCTTTTTTGAATGAGATGGCTAGTTTTGAAAGTGCGGGGGTGGCGGGGAGATGAATGATTAATGATGGAGGGGAATCAAAGATTTTTTCCATCTTTGTTGGTCTGAATTTTAAATCCTAAAAGAAAATAAAATATGAAAAGATTAGAAGGACAATTGGCCATCATCACGGGAGGTGCTAGAGGTTTCGGGGAGGGGGTTTGTAAAGTTTTTTTGGAAGCGGGGGCAACCGTAGCACTCTGGGACGTACTCGACGAGGGGGCGCAAACTGCCCAAAACTTATCTTCTCTCGGCGAGATTTTTTTCCAAAATGTAAATATTACTTCCAAAGAATCCGTGGATAAAGCAGTAGCCGAAATCATGGAAAAATATGGTCACATCGAAATACTCATTAATAATGCGGGCATCATCAGGGATCGTAGCTTTATGAAGATGACCGACGATGAATGGAACGCAGTTGTCCATGTCAATCTTAACGGACTCTACGTGACCACCAAAGCGGTACTTCCGCACATGATAGCGGGAGGTTACGGTAGAATTGTTTGTGCTTCTTCCGTCAATTCGATGGCGGGTGCCTTTGGGCAAACCAACTATTCCGCCACCAAGGCAGCTACTTCGGGTTTTGTAAGGTCACTTTGTAAGGAAGTGGGCAAACACGGAATTACGGTCAACGCCGTGGCGCCGGGATTTATCCTCACCGAGATGACCAAGTCAATGCCGCAAGCAGTCATTGATGCGGGCATTGCCCAAATCCCAGTTAAGCGAATTGGAACACCCGAAGACATGGGACATTGTTATTTGTTTTTAGCTTCCAAAGAGGCTGGATTTGTGAGTGGCATCACCCTACACGCCAACGGAGGAGTCTTGCCACTTTGACCTAAGGTTAGTTTGCGTATAACTTAACCAACCTAAAAAGTTTTTCCCAACATTGATAAATACAAGAAAATTTTGGCAAAAGAACCATTGGAGAAATACCAGTACCAAGAAAAATTAGAACTCAAAGATTTAAAATCTCAACTACCACAAGTACTGAAGGTCAATTGCCCTACTTGCCAAACCTCCGTTGCCGCAGATAATTTAAATATTCAAAACAACATTGCGAAATGTGGTAGTTGCGATGTGATTTTTTCTTTTGCAGAACAAGTAGAGCAACTTACTCACCAGCACGGCATCTCCCAAGAAGTACTCAGACCAGAGGGGGTGGAATTGAATTATTTTCAAGATGAACTAGATATTTCAGTTGAGCAACCTTGGGGTAATTTCGAGATTTTCTTAGTTGCTCTTTTTCCATTTTTAGTTACTCTAGTTACTGCCATAGTTATCAAGCAGATACCTCCTACTGATCTGGCAAAGGCAGGGATGATTACTTTTTGGGTGGCTTCGATTATTGGATACATCGCTTATTTCTTTATCAGAAAAAGACACAAAATCTATGTACACATTGATGATCTCCACCTGAACGTAGAGCGCCGCCCCCGAAAATTTATCAAAGATGCCCAATACGACATTCGAGATATTGACCAAGTATATACCAAAAATGTGATCACCTCAAATGGTACGCAGGGCTTTGGTATATTTATGATTGTCAACGCCAGGGCTGGACAGCAGCACGTCGAGTTAGTTAAGTCGGTAAATAGTCGCTCCAAAGCCAAATACATCGAACAAGAAATTGAAAGAAAATTGGGTATTCAAGATCGGCGAGTACCCGATGAGACAGCTTAGCAGATTTGCAGCAGTTGGAGGAGTTATGTTATTGATTGGATTAGGAGCTATTGTTTTTGACCAAAGCAATAAACTAATCAAGATGGGCTAGTCTAATAGTTTTAATTACCTATATTTAAGTGTCGTAACTGTTTAGCTTCGCTAAATTTATAGCATCTTTGAAACGTAGAGATGCCGAGACAAAGAGGTTTTTGGACAATTCTCTGCACCTCCCCACCTCTGCGTTTTATCCTTATTGTTCTGCTTCGCTGAAGCATTACTAAACATCTAAAACCTCCTTGACATGTACCAAAAATTACCACTCCTCAACGTCATTGCTTTTATCGGTTTAATCATTATTAATTTTCTTGCGGTTCAATTACCTTTCTTTGGCAAAGCACCGGGCGATGTATCAGACCTCTACCCTAACCTACTGACTCCCGCCGATTTTACATTTAAGATTTGGTCGTTCGTTTATCTTTTTCTGGGCATCTTCGTCTATCATCAGTATCAGTTTCTTCGACTTAGAGATACTACCATTGCTCGGGAAGTATCTACCATTGGGTATTTATTTTTGGGATCATGTATTTTGAATATTTGTTGGCTACTGGCGTGGCAATCGTTGCACATCGTGCTTTCCTTTGGTTGTATCTTTGTCCTTTGGTTGGTCTTGATAGGTATTTATTACAAGCTAGCCAAACTAGAAAACGCCCGCTGGCAATACGTCATTCCGTTCAGTATTTATCTGGCTTGGATATGTGTGGCCGCTTTGGCCAGTCTCAACGTATTGCTCATTGAGTTGGAGTTTAATTTCTTTAATCTGACGGAAGAGTACTGGACAGCAACCTTAGTAGGAATTGTTATTTGCGGTACACTACTGGTGCTCTATCTTAATCAAGATATTTGGTTTACGATGGTGCTGATTTGGGCTTTCTTTGGGATTTATACCAAAAACAAACAAATGACAACTGATGATAACTCGGTGATTTTTATGTCGTTATTGGCTAT
>JBCCJE010000227.1:0-7510 GCA_039027925.1 Bacteroidota bacterium | reverse complement strand
CCGATTGGGATTTAGCAGAAATCTGGTATGCCACTAGTAAAGATGGGTTCACATGGGAAGAACAAGGCGTTGCGATTCCTCGACCGCCAAAACCTAACGTAGGTTGGCGTTCGGTTTCGACTACGGATATTTTAGAATGGAAAGGAAAATATTACCTTTACTATCAAGGCTTTATGGAAGCGAGTGGCAAGCGTGGGGATGATTGCCCCGTGGCGGTTTCTTACGCAGATTCTCCTGATGGACCTTGGACGCCTCACAACAAAATTGTAATTCCTAATGGAGGTGAAGGTGACTGGGATCAGTACTCTATTCACGATCCTTATCCTCTGGTTTATAAAAATAAAATTTACTTGTATTACAAATCTGACTTCGATGGAGATCCTCGATTGGTAAGGATGCAAGGACTGGCAATTGCTGATAATCCGCTGGGGCCTTTCGAAAAACATCCGTTGAATCCAGTTTTAAACTCAGGACACGAGACCACGTTATTTCCATTCAAAGAAGGGATTGCAGCCATTGTGATCAGAGATGGAAATGAGCACTTTACTGTTCAGTACGCCGAGGATGGTGTCAACTTTGAGGTGGCTTCCCACGTGGAGTTGACTCCCATTGCCGCTGGGCCTTACATTCCTGACGCATTCACGAATACCTCATCTGGAAAGGGAATTACTTGGGGACTTTCCCACTTGACTAATGTAACGAATTGGGATGAAAATCATGCTATCTTGCTCCGCTTTGATTGTGACCTGAGCCTAGAGGTAAATGATCCCGAAATGAAGAAACACAGTTATTATTACAAACCTGAATTTTATTATAAACACGCCCTGAGTGAAAATCAAAAAAAGCGTATTGCCAAAAATCAAAAAAGTAATTAATTGACTATGAAGTTATCTGCCTATTTATTTTTCATTTATTTACTACTCATTAGTTCTTGTGCCTCCAATTCTACTGACCATTCAGCAACAGGTCGCACGACTGATTTTAATTTTGATTGGAAATTTTCGTTGGATCAATCCGACGATGCTTCTCAAACTGATTTTGATGATTCGGCTTGGCGAACTTTAAATCTTCCTCACGACTGGGTCATCGAAAATTCAATGGATAGTACTTTTGAATTTTGGGAGGCAACTGGCCGCATCCCAGGAAAAGGAATAGGTTGGTATCGAAAATCATTTCCCACTATGATTACTGAGGACGAAGTTTGTTATCTTCACTTTGATGGCGTTTATAATAATGCTACGGTTTGGATCAATGGTAAGGAACTTGGCTTCCATCCTTACGGTTACTCTCCTTTTTATTTTGACCTTACGCCCCATCTTTTTTCGGATGGGAAAAAAAATGTCGTCACCGTCAGAGTTGACCACACTCGGTACGCTGATAGTCGCTGGTACACGGGGGCAGGTATTTATCGAAACGTAGAATTGATAACGACCAATAAGTTACATATTCCCGTTTGGGGCGTTTACGCTACTACTCCTGAGGTTACCTCTGAACTTGCAAAAATAATGTTAGCTATTTCTCTTAAAAATAATTTTGGGGAAAAGAAGGATGCTGTTTTAAATACGGTTATCCTCGATCCTGCTGGGAAAACGGTAGCAGAAAAACAAACTGACTTTTCTATTGATAAAGAAAATCAACAAGTCCAGACTTTCAACATCACTACCCCACAGCTTTGGAATACCGACAATCCTAACCTCTACCGAGCCATTACTACTATTATTTTAAATGGAAAAACAGTAGATACCTACGAGCAAACTTTTGGCATTCGTTCTATTCGCTTCAATGCGGATAAAGGCTTTTTCCTTAACGATCAACATACCTTAATTAAAGGCGTTTGCTTGCATCATGATGGAGGATTGGTGGGGGCAGCAGTTCCCAAAGAGGTATGGAGAAGGCGGTTGCAAACTCTAAAAGATGCAGGTTGTAATGCCATTCGATCAGCGCACAATCCTGCTTCGAGTGAGTTTTTAGATTTGTGTGACGAAATGGGTTTCCTAGTACAAGATGAATTTTTTGATGAATGGGATAACCCCAAAGACAAGCAATTCAATATGAATCAAAAAAGCGAACACTACGAAACCCAAGGCTACGGAGAGCATTTTCAAAAATGGGCTGAGGAGGATATTAAAACTACCATGCTGAGTCATCGCAATCATCCTTCTATCATCCAATGGAGCATCGGTAACGAAATCGAATGGACATATCCTCGCAATCAAAATGCGACTGGTTTTTTTAACAACATGGATTGGTCAGGAAATTATTTTTGGTCAGAGCCTCCTTTTTCCCCTAAAAAAATCAAAACCATGTTGGAGACTTTGCCCAAAGGAAAATACGATATTGGAAAAACGGCTCAACGTCTAGCTAGTGCAGCTAAGCAGTACGATGTCACTCGCCCTATTACTGCCAATTGTATTTTGCCTTCCGTCAGTCATCTTAATGGCTACGTGGATGCTATGGATATGGTAGGCTACAGCTATCGTCGGGTACTCTACGATTATGGTCATCAAAACTATCCCGACGTGCCGATTATGGGTATGGAAAATGTACCGCAGTACCACGAGTGGAAAGCGATACTCGAAAATCCTCACATCGCAGGTACTTACCTGTGGACAGGAGTAGATTATATGGGCGAAATTCGATCAGGCTATCCCGCCAAGACCAACGCAAGTGGAATGTTAGATTTGGCAGGATTCGAAAAACCCTCCTACCACATGTATAAAACGCTTTGGCAAGAAGACCCTCATATATTTATGACGACCAACATTTATGACCAAATCAAATACGGGGGCAGACGACTGTACAAGGTCAATAAAAATTTGGAAGTGGAAGAGTTTAAAAAGGATGCTTGGCAAAAAATCGTTTGGGGATGGCAAACGGTGAATGAACATTGGAATTATAATCCTAACGATACCGTCATCGTGGAAATATTTACCAACTGCGAAACCGTCGAATTATTTTTAAACGAAAAATCACTAGGTAAAAATGACCGAAAGGATTTTCCAGACAACATTGTAAAGTGGGCAATCCCCTACCAACAGGGAGAACTCAGAGCAGTTGGCATTCAAGGCGATAACGAAGTAGCCACATCATATAATTCTAGCGGATCTGCTTCGAGCATCAAAGCCAACTTGGATAAACAACAATTAGACGCTGACTTTTATGACGTTGCTCACATCGTCGTTCAGCTTTTGGACGAAAAAGGCAATCCTTCGCAGGATGACCAACTCGTAAAATTTGAAGTGGATAAAAAATTAAAAGTACTGGGCGTGGACAACGGCTCTATGCACAATGAGCAGGATTTTCAAGCAGATCAATTAGTGACGCATCGTGGAAAAGCATTGTTAATCGTTCAATCCAAGGATATGACTGGAACGGCAAAAATTACTATTCAATCTGAGGGGATGGAAGAAGTAGCTTTGGAACTGGACATAAAATGAACGACAGACCTATGATCTGAAATCATGTCGCTTATTTTGAAAACTATTTGTGGTAGTGTGGTCTTATACTTTTAAGTAAATTTCATTTTTTAATGAGCGTATGTCCAAAACCTCATCGGAAAACTTAGACATACTCTAAAACCACACAGCAGATGAAAAATAAAATCATGCTTTTCCTCATAGTAGGCTTTTGGTTAAGCTGCGGTTCTAGTTCGCAAACCACTACGAATACCTCTACCGACCAAGCGACGGTATCTCAACAAACCAATCTGGTTTCACTTACTGACATGCTTCGCAAGGAAGCGGGCGTAATGGTACAAGGCAACGGAAAGGGCGCAAAAATTAGAATCAGAAATGGCGGACAATCCATCCTAGGAAGTTCCGAACCACTTTATGTCCTTAATGGACAACCTCTAGCAGGCGGCATTGCAGAGGTAATTGATCTGGTCAATGTCTTAGAGATTAAAGATCTGATTGTTTTAAAATCAGCTAACGAAACGGCTGCCTACGGAGTACGGGGTGCTAATGGGGTCATTGAAATTATGACGGAGTAAGACGTTGGGTGGTTGATGCTAAATTTTGCGTGCCCGCTTTATCATCTCTACGGGATTATCAAAGCGCAGGTACTAAATAACTACAATTTTTCTCTAGGGTCGTGCTTGTTTTAGTTGTATAAAGTTGGTCTGAAGATATGCCAAATCTTTAAGATTTGGCATATCTAAGTTACCCAAAAAAATATTCTAAGTAACCTGATATAAATCAAAACATGCACGACTCTACCGAAAAATAGCTTTTTTCGAAGTCAGTAAAGAAAATCAAATATGAACTTAAAATCAACTTACCTTTTATTCAGCTTTATTTTTCTAAACATTAGCATTGGCATTTCCCAAACTAATTATTACGTTGCTAAAACAGGTGATGATTCCAACAATGGAACAGATACAACCACTCCATTTTTAACTATCCAAAAAGCAGCGGATGTGGCGGAAGCTGGTGATATAGTCATTATTTCGGAAGGTATTTATCGGGAAAATGTAAAACCTGCCAACTCTGGAACGGAGACTGCCCCCATTACTTTTAGGGCAAAAGCAGGCGAAGTAGTTACCATTTCTGGTATGGAGGAAATCAACGGTTGGACACAGCACCAAGGAAACATCTACAAGGTGCAAGTGCCTTTCAACCTCGGAGATGACAATATGGTCATGTACGACAGCAGATTCTGCGATTGGGCACGCTTCCCCAATAATGAGGATGGTAATCTTTTTACCCTAGATGCCCTCGATAATTCTGGCGGTAGTCTGAGTAATCTGACGGGCAACATTCCGAATTTTGATTGGAGCAATGGAGGGGTTCTTTGGTATTTAGGTAATAGCCGCTGGACTTCTTGGAGAGAAAAAATTACGGGTGCATCCTCTGGAGAAATTACTTTCAACGGACCAGGAGGATGGGAAGGTAATAATCATAACCCTGCCAATGGAGGAAAATATTTTTTAATGGGCATCGAGGAAGCCCTTGATTACCCGTATGAATTTTATTTTAAATCTCCCATTCAGACTTTATTTCTCTATACCCCCGATGGACAAGCCCCTGCGGACGGAGCTGTGCAGATGAAAAAACGAAACATAGGTTTTGAGCTATGGGGCAAAAATTACATTATCGTAGATGGCATTGATCACTACGGTTGTAGCATCGAAATCAAAGGATCTTCTACGGGAAATATTATAAAAAACTTAGATGTTTTTTGGGGAAATCATACTTGGGGTGTGGACGGTGCAGCCGTCGTCAATAAGCAAAGTGTACTCTTGGAGGGTTCGAATAATTTGATCGAAAGATGCGAAGTAGCTTGGGGCGCTACGTCGGGTATCTGGATTAAGGGAACTGGAAATGAAGTACGAGATTGTATTGTACATGATTTTAATTATATCGCTAGCTACGCAGCCCCCATCATGATGCGCCAAGGCAACCATTCGAAAATTATTCAAAATACCCTATTCAATGGCGGTAGAGATGTCATCCAAGCATTCAATACCAATATGGAAATAGCCTATAATGATGTTTATAAAAGTAATTTGATCAATGACGATTGCGGCCCAATCTATACTTGTTGTGGGACGTTTGACTCGGAAATTCACCATAACTTTTTTCACGATGCGGACTCCCCGGGAGCTAATAAATTCAAAGCCACAGGCATCTATCTTGATAACTCCGCACAGAACTATGATGTCCATCACAATGTAGTTTACAATATGGAATGGACGGGCATCCAAATGAACTGGGACAATTGGAATTATAATATTTATAATAATACCATTTGGAATGTAAGCGAAACTTTTGGGAGATGGGCTAATGGATATACCATGAGCAATCTCAAGGTTTTTAATAATCTTTCGAATGAGGACACTTGGATTGGAACAGACATTTCGAATAATTTAAAACTAGACGATTCACCCTTTGCAGATTTTGATGAAGATAATTTTCAGCTACAAAGCGGTAGTGCCGCCATTGATTACGGAACCACCATACCGGGAATTACTATAGATTATAACGGGGCAGCACCCGACGCTGGAGCATTCGAAAGTGGAAGTGATCCGTGGGTACCAGGTGCAACGTGGCTACAAGACTCTACGGTGGATATTGACGAATTAAAAGTTGCAGAAGTATTGTTGGAAATTTTTCCAAATCCAACTACTGATTTTATTCGCTTCCAACTGGAAGATACCGAACCCTACGAATTATTTATTTTTGACAATACTGGAAAAGAAGTTATGCGTAGAGACGCAGTTGTTGCAAACGAAGAAATTAATGTATCTGCTATTCAGACAGGTGTCTATTTCGTTTATCTACGAAAAGGAAATACCTTGCGAATTGGAAAAATCATGGTGTTGAAGTAAATTTGATTGAAGTAATTATCATTCTGAAAATATACCGTAGCTTTGATACTTTTCAATATAATGAGCACCAGAGGTGCAGCACATCGGTAGTAAAATTAAATTCTGCACAACATTAAAGTCCCAGCGGGACGGCACATAACAATTAACTTACACAAATAAACACCAAATTGATAAATCCTGATTTGCTAAAATAATTTGAAACTAAAAATAAAAATATTATTACTCTGTGTGTTGTTTTACAACAATACATTCGCACAGAAAAAATTTGCGCCGGTCGGTGCCGAATGGTGTTACCAATACGTGACCGTTGAAGATGAGCTAACGGCGTATTTAGGTTTAACCGTAGTGAAAGATACGTTGATTCCACCTTGGGAAGCCAAGTTGATAAGAGGAAAATTAATCAACATCTCCAGCCCCGAGGACCTCTCCCGATATAATCAAGACTATCTTTACATTGAACAAAATGATTCCATATTTTTTATTTATGGAGCAAATTCTCCTTTATTTTATTTGTTCAATACGAGGTACTTTGACGGCGATACGATCTTGACCTATCTTTTTAATTCAGAATTCCTCGTGACACAAATAGATTCTACCACCTACCCTACCGAACAAATTCACGTTGCCGATATTGAACTAGAACTCAATCCTGAAATCCAACTAAAAATGTACGGACACCTTGGCCCCAGTACGGGTTTCATTGAAGGGTGGTGGACCAACCCCTTACAAGAAAACACCTTCGAACTAGCAGCCTATCGAGACGATGACATTGGTACGATCACCTTGCGGTCAGAAGGTTGTTTTGGAATTTTGGATTTTGAACCACCAGCCACAAAACCACCTGATGCTTGCGAATTGGTTGCTTTCCCCAACCCCGTAAATACCTTGTTAAATCTTCGCCTGAATTGCAATGAAGTGAGAGAGAATAATTTCGACATGTACATTCGGGATGCTTCCGGGAAGTTGTGTCAGCAAGTTTCTATAACTTTTGAAGAAAATTATGAGCATTCGGTAGCGCAGTTGCCAGCAGGTCAGTATTTTGGTATTTTAAAAAATAAAACTAATACGTATGATTTTAAATTTACGATCATACGTTAATTCTTTTATGACTCCAGAGATATGCCAAATCTTTAAGATTTGGCATATCTAGTATGACTAAAAATGAACTTTGTAAGTACGTTG
>JBCCJE010000226.1:0-7525 GCA_039027925.1 Bacteroidota bacterium | reverse complement strand
TTACCGAACGCCTTTTTTGATGGCATACCAAGGCTACCAATACGAAGAGATTAAGGAAGCCTTAGGCAATATTCCGATGGGGACGGTAAAGAGTAGAATACATAATGCTCGAAGAATTTTAAAACATAAATGCGAAGCCGTATTCAATTAAATTTTTTTACCAAAAAAAATCATCGTACATCAAAACCCGTGGAATATGAAACCCTTTTTTGTACAATTAGAAATTAACCCCAACTTATTTTTAAAAAATCCGCAGCGGACTAATCTTGGAAGAAAGATTATTGAGCACAGCGTACTGCTGATTGATGAGATTGGACTGGAGCAATTTAACTTCAAAAAATTAGCAGAAGTTATTCCATCATCGGAGGCATCTATCTACCGCTACTTTGAAAATAAACATCATTTGTTTGTCTATTTACTGAACTGGTACTGGGAATGGATCATTGCGAGAATTGATTTGAACTGCCTGAATATCCACGATCCCCGAAGAAGACTCGACGTGGTACTCGGTATTATCGTAGATGCTTCCAATATAAATATGGCAATTAAATACATTGATGAACAAATATTGCACAAAATCGTAGTACGGGAAGGTACGAAAGCGTACCATCACAAATTGGTAGATGAGGACAATTCTGATGGATTTTTCTCAGCATACAAGCGGCTTTGCAGAAAAATTGCAAACATCATAACGGACATCAATCCAGATTTTCCGTACCCGATGGCACTTGCAAATACATTGTTAGAAACCGCTAATAGTAACTTGTACTACGCCCGACATTTACCACAGTTGACAGATTTGAAATGTAATGCCAACCGATGCTTAAATGAGCAAGTAAAAAATATGCTTGAATTTTTCTGCTCCGGGTTGATTCATAAAGAACATGCCACAAGGCAAGAGAAACAATTTGTTATGGCGAATAAATTGTAGATTTTCGTTGGTGTTTTCGTGCCGTCCGAGATTGATCGGACGGCATACACACCAGCAGTTTTAGCCAAAAAAAATAGTGTAATCATTTAAGAATTGAAATATAACCACTCATAATTCATTAACCTTTTAAATCGAAAACACATGAATATTAAGAATTTTTTTAAGGCAATTTTAGGCCTTTTAGTCATCACCACCTTGGCAAGCTGTGTTACCATTAGAGAAGGTGAGGTAGGAGTAAAAAGAACTTTAGGAAAATATTCCGACAAACCTTACACGAAAGGATTGAAAGTGTATAATCCTTTTGTCTCAAGAGTCATCAAAATATCTACTCAAACGGAGAATCTTGAAGTGGGGCTGAACATCCCTTCCAAAGAAGGACTGACCATTCAGAGTGAAGTATCCATTCTTTACAACATTAATGGTAGAAAAGCACCTAACATTTTGAGAAACATCGGTACTGACTACGAACGTAATGTGATCCTTCCAGTATTTCGCTCGGCGGTAGCTGATGTATCTTCCAGGTTTTTTGCTAAAGATATGCACACGGGTGAGCGTGCCACTATCGAAAGAGCTATCCGTGACCAGATGATGACTTTGATGGATGGAAAAGGAATCGAAGTAGAGGCAGTTCTACTCAAGAGTATCCAGCTACCGAGAAGCCTAGCCAGAGCCATTGAAACCAAGCTAGAAGCAGAGCAGCAAGCTCAACAAATGGAATTTGTACTAGAGCAAGCTAAGCGAGAGGCAGAGCAAAAGCGAGTGGAAGCTGCTGGTATTCGGGATGCACAATTGATTATCTCCGAAGGATTGGATGCCAAGATTCTACAGTTCAAGTCCATCGAGGCATTCAAGGAGTTAGCCAAATCTCCCAATGCTAAAGTCATCATTACCGATGGAGATTTACCAATGATTATGGAAGGCGAGATGGGTATTTCACCTAGATCTACTTCCGCTCCGAGAAAGATCAGCCTCGAAAATTAATGGGGACTGTTCAGGCAGATATTAGATTTTTCATACTATAATTCGATTGTTAGTTTAGCATTTAATGTGGGCGAGTTGAGTAGCGTTGCTCGCCCACTTTTTCAAGAGCAATCTCAAAACCATTTTTATACATACTTTTTTTCATCGTGGAAGTATTTTTTCTCTCCCTACCTCAGCGAGTGTGGGGAGAGTAAAATTAAAGGAGTGACAACAGCAGATAACCGAGATATTAGCGAATGATAAAAAATCCCCTATTATGAAAAAAGTATTCGAAGCATCTACTTTGTTATTATTGATCGGTTTTATCATAGGATGCCTTTATTTGACTGTTGATGATTTATTTTTCGATACGAGATTCTGGATGCTGGGTGTGATCTGTGTGGTAGGAGGAGCCATAGGATTTTGGGTATCTACCTCTCCCATACAAGTATCGGATAATTCTGTACGTAAAAAAGTAGGCGAAAAACACTAAAGTAATTCTTGATAAAAAAATGTGATTGTTTGGAAGAGAGAGGTAAGAAGAGAGATGCGAGAAGAGACTACGTTTGAATCTTATCGTAAACTTTTTCTTCTTGCAAGTGAGCAAAATGAACTGGTCGGTGTTCTTATCTCTACAGAACAGTCACAAAAAAATTATCTAAACACCAATGAAGTCAACACAAAGATTTTTTAAACTCCTAGAACTTGACAAAAAGGAGATTGGCTACATCTATCTGTACGCCATTTTTGCGGGAATCATCACCCTTTCGTTACCGCTAGGTATCCAAGCCATTATCAATTTGATGGTAGGTGGGGAAGTGTCCTCCTCTTTGTATTTGCTTATCGGGATCATCACGGCGGGTATTGCTTTCAACGGCATTTTGACCGTCATGCAACTTACCGTAACGGAGACTTTACAGCGGAGAATCTTTACCCGCTCGGCGTTCGAATTTGCTTGGCGAGTTCCTCGATTGAAGCTAGAGTCCTTAACTGGCATATATCCTCCCGAGCTAGTCAACCGATTTTTTGATACCATCACTATCCAAAAAGGGATTCCGAAAATTTTAATTGATTTTTCTACGGCGGTGTTACAAATCGTATTTGGACTCATCTTGCTTTCCCTGTATCATCCTTTCTTCGTGTTTTTTGGATTGACCTTGCTAGTTATCCTTATTTCGATATTTAGTTTCACGGGAAAGCGAGGATTAAAGACGAGCCTGAAAGAAAGTAAGTACAAATATCAAGTAGCGCACTGGCTAGAAGAACTAGGTAGAGCCATGAATATTTTCAAGCTATCGGGAGTGTCCAAGTTGCCCATGAGTAGGACCGACAAGTTGGTCACTAGCTATCTGAATGCGCGCAAAGATCACTTCAAAGTCTTGTTGGTACAGTACGGAAGTGTAGTGTTATTTAGGACTTTGATTACTGCGACCTTGTTGATATTGGGTAGTGTTCTAGTGATAAATAATCAGATCAGCATTGGACAATTTGTAGCTGCCGAAATCATCGTGATCCTTATTTTGAACTCAGCGGAAAAGTTGATTTTGAGTATGGACAATATTTACGATGTGCTGACTGGGTTGGAAAAAATTGGCTACGTGACTGATCTGCCCATCGAATCAACGGACGGACTTGCGCTACAAACCATAGCGGATGAGGACGGAGCTATCGAAATAGAGATGGACAATGTTAGTTTTCAGTTTGACGATGCCGACCACCCATCGCTTCAAGATATTAATTTGAAAATAAAGCCGGGAGAGAAAATTTGTATCTCAGGTTTTAATGGTTCGGGAAAATCTACTTTGACCAAACTGATAGGTGGTCTTTACACTAGCTACGGCGGTATGATTGCTTTCAATAGTATTCCGCTCAAAGATATTGATCTGGATAGCTTACGCAAAGAGATCGGTACTTTGACGAGCCAAGACGAAATTTTCAACTCGACCATCATCGAAAATATCAACCTTGGCGATCAGGATGTGCCCATGCAAAAAATCGTGAGAACAGCCAAAGAAATCGGGCTGCACGATCACATCAATCGGCTACCCAATGGCTACCAAACTGAATTATTGGCCAACGGTCTAAACGTACCCAGAAGTATTCGCACCAAAATTATTCTAGCGAGGACGCTGATTTTTCAACCCTCAATTTTATTGTTAGATAATTTTATGCCGCGACTGGAGCGCAAGGAGAAGCAAGTGATCATTGACTATTTGACCGCCGAACGCCAGCATTGGACGTTGATCGGTATTTCGAATAATCCAAATTTTGCGGAGCAGTGTGATCGGGTGATTGTCTTGCAAGATGGAAAAATAATCGCTGACTCCCCCTTTAAGGAGATAAAGAAAGATGAACTTATCTGCGAGATTTTTAAAATTCCAGTTGTAACCGATTAAAATTGAGCATTAAGCCTGCCCCGAAACTTCGGGGAATTAAGATTGATACCTGTCCCCGAAACCTTTAGGACTTACGACAATTCATACTTTCAACTATAAAAAAAATTCTAATGCTAAACATTTCAAAAACAAATAATTCCATCATCGGGGTAGTTCCTACCAAGGATTTAGAGTGCTTTCAACGTAACGAACTCCCGCAGGCCAATCGCATGTTTGCTTTTTGGTTGGTGGGGCTACTGGTACTCATTCTGCTTATTTTCTTTTTGCCGTGGACACAAAATATCCAAATGAACGGCAAGGTAACTACCCTACTTCCTGGTCAACGACCGCAAGATGTCAACTCTACCATTGGTGGAAGAATCGAAAATTGGTATGTCCGCGAAGGTGATCTCGTGGAAGCAGGTGATACTTTGGTTTTCTTATCGGAGGTCAAAACGGAGTATTTTGATGCCAACCAATTGGCAAGAACGGGCAATCAGATTGAAGCCAAGCGGGGTTCTCGTGATAGTTATCAGCAAAAGGCCAATGCACTAAACGATCAAATAATCGCACTGCAGCAGGAACTGACTTTTAAGCGAGAACAACTCAACAACAAAATTCAGCAAGTAGAATTTAAAATAGAAACCCAAAAGGCAACCATACAACAAGCCGAACTCGATGAAAGTATTGCAGCTTTCCAATACCGACGAACGGATACGCTTTTTCGAAAGGGCATCAAATCGCTTAGTGACCTAGAGGGTAAGCGACTAAAAATGCAAGAGACCCAAGCCAAACTCGTAAAAGCTAGAAACAAACTACAGGAAGCCAACAATGAATTGTCCATTGCCAAAATTGCTTTTCAAAATGTGGACAACGAATATAACAATAAAATTGCAAAAGCGAGATCCGATAAGTTTGCTACCCTTTCTACAGTTTTCGAAGCGGAGGGCAGTATCAATAAATTAGAGACCAAACTCGAAAATCTTTACCAGCGCAACAAGATGTACCACGTCATTGCGCCCCAAACTGGCTACATCACCAAAACCATAAAATCTGGGATTGGAGAGATCATCAAAGAAGGGGATAAAATACTGACCATCGTGCCCTACGAGCGAGAGCTAGCAGTAGAGATGTATGTGCGTCCGATGGATCTTCCACTAATGAACATTGGGCAGGAAGTACGATTGGTATTTGATGGATGGCAAGCATTCATTATTTCTGGCTGGGCGGATTTTTCGTTTGGTACTTACAGCGGCGAGGTGGTAGCCATAGATAATGTCCCGAACGAAAATAATAAATATCGCATCTTGGTAAAATCTAATCAGGAAGAGACCCCCTTTCCGCAGATACTCCGAGTAGGGGCAGGGGCGCAGGGTATCGCCTTGCTACAAGACGTACCAGTCTGGTACGAGATATGGCGACAACTTAACGGCTTCCCAGCAGACTTTTACAGAAATGATATTGAGAAAAACAAATCTGGTTTTAAACCACCCGTAAAATCAGTAGCAAAGTAGTGAGTTAATTGTCAGATATATTCACGAGGGTATGATACGTAGAAAAATAAAAGTTGGCATCAGCTTTATTTTTCCATCCTACCCTCTATCTTTTTTCTACTCATCACCACACACCAATTACTTTTAATATCCGACGCAATGAGAATTTTATTATTCTTGATATTGACCATCCCGACGTTTGGTCAGAACATAGACACCACACAAATTTTTTCATTAGGCAGCTACTTGAAATGGGTAAGAACCTACCACCCCGTCATGCAACAAGCTGCCCTACTCGAAAACAAAGCAGACGCTAGTCTCTTGGAAGCACGCGGCGTTTTTGATCCAAAGTGGTACGGCGAGTACGAGGATAAATCTTTTGATAATAAAAATTACTTCCGAGTGGGAGACGCTGGTCTTAAAGTTCCCGTTTGGTTTGGTGCCGACGTCAAGCTATCCTATCTGTGGTCCAACGGAACTTTTCTTAACCCCGCCGATAATCTTCCCGTAGGTGGTCAAGCTCTGGTGGGGATCGAAGTTCCCGTACTGCAAGGACTGACATTTGACCAAAGAAGGGCGCAGGTGAAGCAAGCCCGTTTGTTTAGAGAAGCCAACGAGGCCACTCGACGAGTGATTGTAAATGACTTGTTATTAAAAGCGATTGAAACTTACTGGAAGTGGGCTTTCCAAAATCAAGTGGTCGGTATCTATCAGTATTCACTCGATCTGGCGGAGGATAGATTTCGCATCATCAAGGAAAGTTTTTTGCAAGGTGACAAACCCGCCATTGATACCCTAGAGTCGTTGATCCAAATTCAAGATCGAACCTTACAACTTACCGAAGCGCAAATCAGTTTCCAAAATGCCACTTTGGAATTATCCAATTTTTTGTGGTTTGAAAATATGACGCCCTTGGAGGTATCAGAAGGATTGCGTCCACAAAGTTTGGAAAGTATGTGGGATCCCGTAGCCGAAAGACCCACCAATGAATTGTTGCGCAATCTATCCCGCAACCATCCCGAGCTACAAAGTATTTTAATCAAACAAAACCAACTGGACATCAAAGAGCGACTCAAACGAGAACAATTCAAACCCAACCTCAGACTCAATTATAATTTTTTGGGAAATGGGTTCAACTGGACTTCCAATACTGGTGACGACCTCGGAGTCAACAATTTACTTACGGAAAATTACAAATGGGGCATTTCGTTCAGCTATCCTTTACTATTGCGAAAAGAAAGAGGAGGACTGGAACTGGTAAGACTAGAGCAACTAGACAATCAATACAAACTCGGAGAAAAAGAACTAAAGATTTCGAACAAGATCAAAGCGGTCTATCAGCAAATCGAAATCACCTACGACCAACTCCGAACATTCCGAGAAATGGTAGAAAACTATCAAGGACTACTGGCTGCCGAAAACGAAAAATTTCGAATCGGCGAGAGTTCCATTTTTCTACTTAATAGTCGGGAGCAAAAACTCATCGAAGCGCAACTGAAAGAAAACAAAATGCAATCAGAATTTCAAAAGCTAAGGTGGAAATTAGAATGGGCAAAAGGACAACTGCAATAAATTAAATTGTGAGGGTAGGCTGTGCGCACCGAACTTTCCATTATTATTTTTTGAGTAAGGAATGGTTCAATAATAACTTTACATTTTCTACTTGTTCTTTTTCCTTTCTGCTGCGTTGAAAAGCCTTTGATGCTCTGGCATCAAGCAAGCACAGGATGCCCCGCATCGCCTACGTTTTTCGCCTTGCATAAAGA
>JBCCJE010000225.1:0-7534 GCA_039027925.1 Bacteroidota bacterium | reverse complement strand
CGCCCGGGCTTAGGTCGGTTTCGAAGATTGTACACGCAGATTGTAGTTCGGGTGGAGGGTCTTGTCAAATCCATGCAACTGGCGGTCTTGCGGGATACCTCTACGACATCGGCAATGGCCCTACGCTGAATAATCAATTCACCGATTTAGCCCCCGGCAACTACTTCGTCAACGTAACCGACGCTGCGGGATGTTCGGATCAGATTACGGTAACTATTCTGGGATCGAGTCCTCCGACCTTCGACATCATCAACGTCGTACCCGAAAACTGTGGGCAAACCGACGGTTCGTTCGAGATATTGGCTACGAATGCAGTTCCGCCATTTACTTACAACATCGGCGCGGGCGCTACCGCCAATCCCGTTTTTTCGAATCTCAATTCGGGCGTTTACAACGTCGTGGTCACCGACAACTTTGGGTGCTCTGCGGCACAGATTTTTACCCTAGACGAAAACGAAGTCAGCATCAACGTTGATAACGTCGTGGATGCCGCCTGTGGTCAAAATAATGGAAGCATCCTCGTTTCCGCTACGGGAGGGATTGCCCCGATTATTTTTGATTGGGGAAATGGCCCTAGCACAACTGGACTATTCGAAAACTTATCCCCCGGAAATTATAACATTACCCTTACGGATGCCAATGGATGCTCCGATGACGTTTCCGTGACCATTCTAGGATCGGACAATCCTAGTTTTTCCATCATCAATATTATGAACGAAAACTGCGGGCAAACCGACGGAGGTTTTGAAATAGCCGCCACGGGAGGCACACCACCTTATACCTACAACGACGGTTCGGGCCCGACGGTCAATCCTGTGTATGCCAACATCAACGCCGCCGCTTATAACATTGTGGTCACGGATGCCAATGGATGTTCCGCTGCTCAGATTTTTACCTTAGAAGAAACCTTAGCCGTACTCAGCATTGATGCTATTGAGCACACGAGTTGTGGGGAGGACAATGGAAGTATCTTGGTGGCTGCCCTAGACGGTACGCCTCCATTTACCTACGACATTGGCAACGGCGCAACGTCCAATAATATCTTTGGTAACTTAGCGGCAGGAATCTATAACATTACTTTTACGGATGCTAACGGTTGTACCGATGTTCAAGTAGCTACGGTCAATCCAAGTACGAATCCAACCATCACCATCTCGGATATCATCAACGAAGACTGCGGACTGAGCAACGGTGGCTTCACCGTAAACGGAGCAGGCGGAACGCTGCCTTACACCTTCGACATCGGAAATGGTGCGACTCCTAACAATATATTTTCAAACTTAGTTACAGATACTTACGAGGTCACATTGACGGATGCCAACTCTTGTACCGCTACCGAAACGGTCGTCATCATCGGTGAAAATGCCCCGACGGTAGCACTAGGAGATATTATCCCCGCTACCTGCGGATTGGCCAACGGAGCTATCTCCGTTTTTGGATTGGGGGGCACGCCGCCCTACACTTTTGACTTTGGCAGTGGGGCATCGGCTAGTAATGTAGGTACTAATTTAGCCGCAGGAATTTATACGATTACCATTACGGATATCAATAATTGTAGTGGTACTACCACCGCCGAACTTCCGAACACGGGTGATGTTCCCGTAGCCAATTTTTCCTACGTAGATACTTTGTTAACTTTTAATTTTACGGATGCTTCTACGGGTGGGGATAGCTATCTGTGGGATTTTGGGGATGGCAATACTTCCTCGGAAATGAACCCTATCCACACTTTTTCCTCCAATGGAAATTACGAAGTGTGCCTGACCGTAACCAATAATTGTGGCAACGATCAATGGTGCCAAACGGTGACGGCGTTCCAGCCCGTTGATGTTATTTTTGACTTGGCGGAGTTGTCGGGAGAAGCTGGTGATACCGTTTTTGTGGGGGTCGAAGTGGACGAATTTAAGGATATTATTTCTTTTCAAAAATCAATTCACCTCGACGATACCACCGTCGCTCGATTTGTGGGCGTGGAAAATTTAAACCTCACCAACCTCGAACCAACTGATTTTAATATTTCCCATAATACCATCACGGTAAATTGGCAAAGTGCTGGTAATCAAGGTATTACGTTGAGTCCCAACACCGTCATCTACGAGTTAGCGGTAGAGTTACAGTTCAATTTGGACTGCTCGGCGGTGGTCGTGGATAATGATCCGCTCCCCGTTGCAGTAGTTCAAAATGTAAACGGCAACACCATCAACATCGGCGCACAAGTGATGGCGGGAGAAGTTTGTGTCACGAACATTTTGAGCAACACCGTAGAGATTGCGGGATTAATTGCTCAGGAAAACGGGATGACCGTGGCCAACGTAGATGTGAATTGTACCAATGCTCCGATTCCGAATTTTTTGACCAATACTTCGGGGGCGTACGAGTATTTGGATTTGCCACAAGGTGGTAACTACACGGTGACACCATTCAAAAATGATAATGCCGCCAATGGATTGACGGCCCTCGATTTAGCTATCATTCAACAACACATCGTGGGTATCAGCCTATTGGACTCACCGTACAAAATGATAGCCGCTGACGCAAATAATTCGGGTACGATTACCGCTTTGGATTTGGTAGCTGTTCAAAGTGTCATTTTGGGCAATGCTACTACTTTTCCCAATAATACTTCTTGGCGATTTGTGCCCGAGGCGTTCGTTTTTCCTAATCCTACCAATCCGTTTGCTGCGCCATTTCCGGAGGAGATCATCCTGAATAATTTGCTGGTGGATGCCTTGACGGAACATTTTGTAGCCATCAAAATTGGTGATGTCAATCTCACTTCGGCTCCCAACTTAGTCAGTCCTCCCGCAGAAAAAAATATATTTGCAGCAGGAAAAAATCGAGCGGCAAAAAGTGAAACTTTCGAAATGCGGGTAAAACAAAACGCTCCCAATCCATTCAACCAAAGAACGGTTGTTCGGTTTTATCTTTCCCAAGAAGAGGAAGTTATCTTTTCCATTTTGGATCAACAAGGAAAAATAATTGACCATTCAAAGAAAATACTAGGAGCGGGAGAACATCAATGGGAAATAAACGCAGCTACGTTTAAATTACCGGGGTTGTATTTTTACCAATTGCAAACTAGACAAAAGACCTACACGCGTAGGATGATATTTGTGAAATAAAAAAAGCTACCTAACGTATGAAGCGCGTCATGATTCTTGGTTGTTGTGGATCGGGCAAATCTACCTTCGCAAAAAAAATCCATCAAATCAATGCCTTGCCATTAATTCATTTGGATGCTCATTATTGGAAACCCAACTGGGTGGAATCCACGGAGGAAGAGTGGCAAGCTAAAGTGAACGAACTAGCGGCGGGCGAACAATGGATCATGGATGGTAATTATTCTGGAACTTGGCACCTCAGAATTCCGAGAGCAGATACTTTAATTTTTTTGGACAAACCTACCTCGGTGTGTCTGTACCGAGTCATCAAGAGGATTTTCCAACACCGAGGTAAAGTACGTTCGGATATGCGGGAAGGTTGTTACGAGCGTTGGGATTGGGATTTTTTGCACTACGTGATGGTTTTTCGTTGGACCCGTAGAAGACGACTTTTAAGACAATTGGATGCCGTGAAGAAAGACAAACAAGTTTTTATTTTTAAAACTGATAAAGAAATGAATGATTTTTTAGCCCACCTTGCGTAGTCCAAGAAAATTGACAATTCCCTTTCGTTTTTTTGAATAGTAAAAATATCACGTTACCTTAACGTGCTGATTTTTGACTGAAAAATACAGGTCACGTGACGCACGGTAATATTTATTTATAAAACTCAAAAAGTACCGTGTAACTGATGAAGTTGCTGCGTCTTTTAGTTTTGATAAGAAAAGATACGGCAAAAAAATTCTGCATAACGCAAAACCAAATTTATCTTACGTATGAAAAAAAGAATACTATTGTTTTTGGCAGTCTTGGTATTGCCATTTTTTACTTTTGCACAAGAGGCGCAAAGAGGCTGGGACGAAGCCATCAACGACGCCGTAACTCCCGCTACTAAGTTTATTTTCGAAATTATCTTCTACCCTTGGACGTACGGTCCCGATGGAGATACCTCCACGATGCCCTACGTAATTATATTGTTACTCGGTGCGGCTACTATTTTCACAATATACTTTGGATTTATAAATATTCGAAGATTCCCCTTAGCGATTAACGTAGTCCAGGGAAAATACGATGAGATCGAAGGCTCGGACGAACCCCTCGGAAATGTCAATGTAAACGTAGTGGATGGAGATATAGTGGACACCATAAAAAAGGAAGGCGAAGAAGGCGAAGTCAGCCATTTTCAAGCGTTGACGGCAGCACTCTCTGGTACAGTTGGTTTGGGAAATATTTCGGGAGTAGCGATTGCCATTGCCGTCGGAGGCCCTGGCGCTACGTTTTGGATGATTGTTGCAGGTTTGTTGGGGATGTCCTCCAAGTTTGCGGAATGTACCCTAGGTGTAAAATATCGAGACGTGGGCCCCGACGGAACGGTGTACGGTGGCCCCATGTACTATCTCTCCAAAGGATTAAGTGAAAAAGGAATGGCAGGACTAGGCAAAGTACTAGCTGCTTTTTTTGCGGTGATGTGTATTGGTGGTTCATTCGGAGGAGGCAATATGTTTCAGGCTAATCAAGCGGCGGCGCAGTTCAACAACATGATCGGAGCGAGTGGCGGAAACGAAGGGGTCTTATTTGGAGTAGTGATGTCGGCATTGGTCGCCATCGTGATTTTGGGAGGTATCAAAAGGATAGCAAGTGTTACGGAAAAGATTGTCCCCTTCATGGTAGGTATTTATCTGCTGGCAGCTTTAGTGGTTATTTTTATGAATGTTGGCCAGTTGCCTGCGGCTTTTGGTAAAATTTTTAACGGTGCATTTACGGGGGCAGGCGTCACGGGAGGTTTTATCGGAGTACTTATTCAGGGATTCAGAAGAGCAGCCTTTTCGAACGAAGCGGGAGTAGGTTCTGCGGCAATTGCGCACTCGGCGGTCAAAACCAAGTACGCCGCAAGTGAAGGTGTCGTGGCTTTGTTAGAACCTTTTATTGACACCGTAGTCGTTTGTACCATAACTGCCCTAGTCATTATCATAACGGGATACTACACCAATACCGACGGACTCGGAGGAGTTGATTTGACCTCGGCGGCCTTCGAAAGTGTGATTCCGTGGTTTCCCTACGTATTGACGATAGCGGTCGTTCTGTTCGCATTTTCGACCATGATCTCTTGGTCTTACTACGGCCTCCAATCTTGGCTCTACCTCTTCGGAAGATCAAAAGTGAACGAATATGTTTATAAGATTTTATTCTGCTTGTTTGTCATCGTTGGTGCAGCGGCGAGTCTAGGAGCGGTAACAGACTTTTCTGATTCTATGATTTTTGCGATGGCTATTCCCAACTTGATTGGTGTATTTTTGTTGATGCCTAAGGTGAGGGAAGAACTCAATCGGTATCTGAAAGCGATTGGGGAGCGGTGAAAGTGCGCTTATAAAAATAAAACAAAATCACGGGGTCACGGTAAGCGACCCCGTGATAAATTCATCCTTCCACAAAATACATATCTACTTCGCCCATATTTTTTGCTGGTACTTTTCCTCGGTAGGCTACTTCAAATTCGTCTTTCACCAATTCGTAGGTAGCTCCCGAAATATTTACCCTACCGGGCTTACTTCCACTTTCCATCCGTGAGGCTACATTCACGGTATCCCCCCAAATATCGTAGGCGAATTTTTTTAGTCCTACTACTCCCGCGATGATGGGACCGCTGTGGATACCGATTCTCGCTTCGAAGTACGGAACGCCTTTTTTGATTTTTTCCTGCTTCACTTCTTCTAAGAATTTTTGCATTTCCAAGGCGGCTCGAATAACTCGGATGGGATGGTCATCATTGGGCGTAGGCAGACCACCTGCGCACATGTAGGCATCGCCGATGGTCTTGATTTTTTCTAATTGTAAATTGCTTGTTATAAAATCAAAATTTTTAAAACAAAAATCTAATTCCTGAATCAAAATCTCTGGAGTCATTTTCTTAGAAATCTCGCTAAAGTTCTGAAAATCAGCGAATAACACCGTGACATTTTTATAATGTCTTACTTTAGCTTGCCCTTCTGCTTTGAGTTCGTTGGCGACTGCCTTCGGCAAAATATTCAGTAACAATTCGTCGGAGCGTTTCTTTTCTTCCTCAATGATTTTGTTTTTTTCCTCCAAAACTTTAGCGTGGGTTTTGAGGTTGGTATATCTCAAAAACATCCCAATAGTAATGAGAATACCAATGCCGGCTAACGCAATGAGGAAGTTGCGCTGACTCTGCTGCAACTCACTTTCCATCTCGGTTTCCTTTAGCACATTTTGGGTTTCCTTCAATTCTTTATCGGCAATGGTTAGCATCAAAGAATCAATCTCTCTCGCAAAATCAAGCGAGTCCAATACCCGTTTTTGTTGCTCTACGAGCAATTCCGTTTTGGCTTGCGATTCCGTCATTTGCACGATGGCTTCTTCCTTTTGTCTCACTATATTTTGTAATTGCCTTTTCTTAGTTTCTAGGCTTTTACTTTTCTCTTCCAGTTCTTCGCTTTTTTCTTCCAAGGCGTCGCTCCTTTCTGATAGTTCCACTTGTGCTTCCTCCAGATTTTCGATTCTGCCCGCAAGGCTTTGCTTTTCCTTAGCTGCTTTTTCTAGTGCCAAAGCCTCTGGAAAAAGTTTTCCGTAGATGCCTAGCTTTTTCAAACTAGCGATGTCCGCACTGTTGAGTTTGATTTTATCTTTTAGGATGGCAATTTGGTTTTCGAATTTGGTGATGTCTTTTCTCTTTTCCCTTTGCTCCGCTATTTGTAACAAGATGTAGGCATTTTCAAATTGGAGCGGCTTTTCGTCCATGATGGTCAGTTGCCGTTGGCTACTTTCGAGTCGTTTTTGCGCCTTGGACAAATCACCCGCTTGCTTGTAGGCTTTTCCTTCCACACTCAGCGCACGGGCTAGTAGTACATTGTCGTTGAGTTGTTTGGCAATTCGGATGGCGGCTTCGGTACCTTTGATAGCTTTTTTGGGTTGCCCTACCTTGATGTAAGCAGCCGCAAGTGCAGTCATTTTAGTGACGTAAACTTCTCCCGAAGTTCCTAGCACTTCTTCTCTCAATTTATCAATCTCGGCGGACTGGGCTGGTAATAAAAATGGTAAGCAGGCGAACAGGGTGATGATGAATGTTTTCATTGGGGTCAAGTGTATGTTTAGTGTTGTAATAATTCAAAATTAGGATTTGCGCAGATATTTTTGTGCGGGGAAATGTAAAGATACGATTTTCTTTATTTCGAAGTATTATCGAACTTTGGATTTTGATTTCGTTGAATCCAAAAACGGCATCCCCAAAAATAAAAGATCAATACACAAAACTCTTCTAGGAAAATAAACTTTATAAAATCATGCTCAATCAACTTAAATATTCTCTAGCGGCTTTGTTCACTATTCCCCTATTACCTATCATGTATTTTGAGGGGAAAAAAATCAAAGCGCGAGTGCACATCTTGCCAGAAGCTACGGGAACGGAAGGAACGACT
>JBCCJE010000224.1:0-7536 GCA_039027925.1 Bacteroidota bacterium | reverse complement strand
GTATTAAAGGTTTCATTTTCAATCTTCCAACGGCTACGCCCCATACGCATTACTTTGTACACATTGGATTTAGTCAATTTAATACTGCTTATCCAAGTAAAGATTTTGACTTCTCCCTTTTTGTTGGTCCATTCATAATAAAGCATATGAACTCGGATCTCTGTGTTGGAGTCATTAAGCGCCAAATCATTGGTGTAACCAAACCGGTGTTTGCCTTCATCATCTTCTATGGTATGCCATTTGACTTGTCCTCGTTTATCCCGTGCATTAAATTGACGAAATAAACTCTTGTTGCCATCCGGTGTTACAGTAATGATAAATTCCCAACGGCTGATTTCAATAAGTCGTTTTATAACGGGCGCACAGGCATACAAAGCATCAAAGACAAAGACCATAAAGTCTTTAGAATGAAGCAATTGTAAGTGGTCAAACAGGCGTTGAGCCGCATTTCGTTCACAATCATTCTTGGTCGCTCCGTCCTGTTTGACGATGGGTTCATTATCTAAAATAAACACTTCTTTCTTGTCCGGATGAACAATGGCAGCACTTAACATCGAATGATAAAAGGAAGTTGTTCCGTCCCGATGTTTACGTTGCATACAGTGTTTACAATTGATACTTTTAGAGCAAAAATGCTCTACACCATCTACACTAACCACAACGTGTTTACGCCAATATCGGTAGGTATCCAAAATACCTAATTTCCGAATCCGTTTAAATAAGTCATGAAATCCCTTGCGGATTTTGTCCGGCTGGATACCATCTAAAATATTACGCAACGTATTGTCTGTCGGGATATTTTCTATCCCATATACGGTGTTCAAATTGCTATCTTCTGCCTTACTTCGTTTACGAAACGAAAACAAAGAGGCAAATTTTAATGAGTAGATGGCAAAGCCACTTTTTAGGGCATCAATTATTTCATAACTCTTATTATCTGCTCTTTTATCAGGAACAGACTTAAACAAGCGAAGGATTACGCCTCTATACAAACTGTCAAAATTGCCTAAAGATTTTTCAGTAGTGGATTTTTTCATCCGACAAAAGTAACACTTTAGGAATCTTTGCACTCTTTTGTCCAAATTGAGAATTGCTGCTTTTTGCCAGCAGTTTCTTATATGAGAAAAGTGTCGTCCCGCTGGGACGTCTAGATATAAAAAGTCCCAGAGGGACAAAATATTGGTAGGGCATAACAACCCATTGACATATTTTAAGAGTCCCAGCGGGACGACATATATCGATATGAAAAATTGCTGGCTTTTTGCGCGACATACTTTTGTAAACATTTCCGATGTAAAGAACAGTTGACGACGGACGATCACCAATGGACGGTAGCATTGCTAGGTCTTAATTGAAAATAATTTCAGATGCTTTTTTGAGAAAATAAAAAGCAAGGAATTATCAGAACCATCAAAGAAGGCAGGTTGTTAGATGAAAAGATTATAAATACTGAATACTTATTAAATATACCCAAATCGAACATAATGGTAAAAACGAATACACAATTATTAGAAGTATTGGACTCACAGCGTGAGGACACGGCGGTCGCCATAGACAAAAAGAAAAAAAAGAAAAATAACAGTGGCATCTCTAAGCAGACCATCAATATTATTCGCACTACGCAGCGTAATAACATTGATCTCACGGCGATAGCGGATAATAAGGCCAACGTACTTTTAAGCCTCAACGCCATCATCGTAGCTGCACTTATCCCCATTGTTATCGCCAATGTGGATATAGTATTTGATAAATTATTGATTATTCCGTTGGCACTGTTGGCGGTCACGAGCTTCATCACGATGTACATGTCAGCGCAAGTTCTGAAGCCTTCTAATTTTGACAAGATGCGATCTACCGAAGAATTGAATTCCAAGTCAAGTCCCTTCCACTTTGGTAATTTTTATCAAATGGAAGTGGAAGAGTATTTCAATTTTATCGAAGGCTCATTAAACAGTACCAAAGATTTAAAATCGCACATCGCTCAAGATTTATTTTACATCGGAAAGCGATTAGGCGAAAAAATGGCCTTCGTACGCAGGGCGTATAATATTTTTTTGATGGGCATTTTGATCACCCTCTTAGCTACTGCCGTAGTTTTGATGTAGGTGAGAAGGATCAGTTAGCTGAGGATTGGTCATTGTCCTTCAAATTGTCACTATCATTGTCATTGTCATTTAATTTGCCATCTTCCTTCAAATTGTCCTTGTCCTAACTTTCTTCACCCTATCAAGGAAACTTCGGAAATTGCTCCCAATTCGGTTTTCTTTTTTCGAGAAAAGCATTTCTTCCTTCTTCCGCTTCGTCGGTCATGTAACCCAAGCGAGTTGCTTCTCCCGCAAAAATCTGTTGGCCCACCAGACCATCGTCAATCATATTGAAAGCAAATTTTAGCATCTTGATCGCCATCGGACTTTTACCGAGGATCTCTTGCGCCCATTGGTAGGCAGTTTCTTCCAGTTCATCGTGTGGAATTACCGCATTGACCATGCCCATTTCGAAGGCTTCCTGTGCCGAATAACTTCTACCCAAAAAGAAAATTTCACGGGCTCTTTTTTGTCCAACCTGTCTGGCCAAGTAAGCACTTCCGTACCCAGCGTCGTAGCTCGCTACGTCGGCATCGGTCTGTTTAAAAATAGCGTGCTCCTTACTAGCGAGCGTCAAATCACAAACTACGTGTAGGCTGTGACCACCGCCTACCGCCCAACCAGGAACGACGGCAATGACGGCCTTATTCATAAATCGAATCAGGCGTTGGACTTCCAAAATATTGAGCCTGCCGATGCCGTCTCCTCCTTGATACCCCGTCTTGCCCCTGACCCGCTGATCGCCGCCCGAGCAAAATGCCCAACCTCCATCCTTGGGGGAAGGTCCCTCACCTGAAAGTAAAATGACACCGATACTACGATCTTCCCTAGCGTCGTGAAAGGCATCGAGTAATTCGAAAACGGTATTGGGACGAAAGGCATTTCTCACTTCGGGTCGGTTGAATGCAATTCTAGCGACGCCGTTTCTTTTGCGGTAAGTGATGTCTTGATATGTTTTGGCGGTTTCCCAAGTTGATTGATCCATTTTGTAATTTTTTTGTTTTTATAATTTTTTTGAAGTACTGATTTGGTTTACTACGAAGTCGCTAGGGCACAAAGGTTTTTGAAAAGGTATCTCTGCAACCCACTTTTACTAAACTTTAAAAATTTAGTAAACGTTTAAAAAAAGTTCTTCGCGACTTCGTGCCTTTGCAGCAAAAGTAAGAGTTAAAAAAAACTTCGTGGTACCCCCTTCACAACAATTCCTTTCTCTGCAATACGATGTGCAAGTCATCAAAATAGATAGGCTTCCTCCCCGAATTCCAACAGTAGATATTTAAGATTTCATTTTGAGAAAAATTAGGTACGTCAAACGTAAATTGAATTTTTTCCCAACCATTGTCTTTCGTTTCCACGACTTCGTCGGACGCTTTCCACAGCTTTCCGTCAATGACTGCAATGATTCTTCCGTTGGATTTCCAGTCGCCTTCGGCAAATCGCCACACCCAAGCCACTACGTTTTCGTCGCCCCGCAGGTACTCGTAGTCCATATCAAAACCGAAGGGTACTTCGCCGTCTAGTTTTAAGCTGTATTTCCCCTCAAAAGCAACATCTGAACTCTGGCGATTACCCGTGGAAAAATAATTGCCATCTTGATAAAAGAAATCCGCTTTGTCTTGCCTTACCGTTTGTTCGGCATTACAGGCGAGGTGATCGTTTGATTTTTCTAAAATTCCTAACTGCCACAGCCCAGCTAAAATGGTAAGTCCAACAAACAAAAAATCTCTACCAAATTGCCATAGCAAGCGGAAGAACTTTTGTCGTTGTGCCTCATTTTCAAAATTTTTGAAATCACTCATTTATAAAATGAATACTTTAAAAATTGAATTAAATTTGCGGGAAAGTAGCCGTTGTAGGTTGACCCTACTTTTTATCAACTCCATTCGAAAAAGGGTCTACCGAAACACCACATTCGCAAAATTAAAAATAATTCAATGGTATTCAGCAGTATCCTATTTCTGCTATATTTTTTACCAATATTTTTATTTTTTTACTTCCTCAGTCCGCAGCGTTGGAAAAACGAAGTGGCATTACTGGGGAGTTGTTTTTTTTATTCGTGGGGTGCGCCTGAATTTTTTTTCGTCGTACTGACTTCCCTGCTGCTTGATTTTTATCTAGTTCACTTATTTTCTAATGCGAAGGGTAAATTAAGGATTCGATTATTTTACGTAGCCGTCATTTCCAACGTTGTGATTTTGCTGGCGGCTAAGTATCTGAATTTTTTTGTTGGAAATGTCAATGAACTTCTCAATATTTTTGCTGGCACTTCATTCACTTGGCGCAACATTTTACTGCCTATCGGAGTGTCATTCATCACTTTCCAAAAGTTGAGTTACGTTTTTGATTGCTACCGAGGTACAGCCCAACCCATGCAAAGGCTGCGGGATTACATGCTCTACATTTTGCTTTTTCCCCAACTCATTGCGGGCCCCATCGTGCGCTTCAATGAGGTAGCCGCTCAGATCATTTACCGAAGTCATCAAGATACCATTGATTACAAGCTATCGGGTATTTTTAGATTTATCATCGGACTTTCCAAAAAAGTCTTAATCGCCAACGTACTCGGTGGAGTGGTGGATGAGATATTTCGTTTGCCTCCCTCCGACATACCTACGGGGTTAGCTTGGCTAGGTATCATCGCCTATTCCTTGCAGATTTATTTTGATTTTTCGGGATACTCTGACATGGCTATCGGATTGGCGAAAATATTGGGATTTCGTTTTCCCGAAAATTTTAATTTTCCCTACATCTCACAAAGTATTACAGAATTTTGGCGTCGGTGGCACATCACCTTGAGCAGTTGGATGCGCGATTATCTGTATATCCCTCTGGGCGGCAATCGAGTCAGTCAGCGAAGACTATACATTAACTTGTGGACAGTCTTTTTGATTTCGGGTTTTTGGCACGGAGCAGCCTGGACTTTTGTGGTGTGGGGAGCTTTTCACGGGCTGTTTTTGATATTGGATCGCCTGTTCCTAATTAATTTTTTGGAGCGAGTGGGAAAATTGCCAGCGATAATGATTACTTACGGAATTGTCTTGTTAGGCTGGGTATTTTTTAGGTGTGAAAATCTGGGGGATGCCTTGCAGTACCTCTACCAAATGTTTGCTTTTGATTTTTCCAAAACGGGCATTTTTATTCCCAATAAATTTTATGTCCTGCTCACGGTCGGGTTAGGTCTCGTTTTCTTAGGATATTTTGAAATAGTTCAAAAGCGTGCTGTAAGCTGGTACGAAGACGTAGCCTCGTCGGGATCGTGGACTTTATTGGTCAAAAGCACGGTGACGGTATTTTTGGGTTGGTGGTGTTTGATAGAGATATTCGGATCAGATTTTAATCCATTCATATATTTTAAATTTTAGTGATGCGTCAAAATTGCGTTACTTGAATTTTTCAGCCAAATCCGTGTTTTTAACGATTTTCCTTAGTATTTTTGTTAGGTAAAGTAGCAAGGAAAAAATAGGAGTAAAAGTACCTAATGTCAATGACAGATCCCCTTAGCTTTTCAACTTAAATTTTGTCGTTCATTTCTTATTCATTGCTATTTTCTTCAAAATCTAACAACTAATTTTGTAAAAATATTCAAGTACACCTCCTCTTTCCCAAGACCAAAAAATTCCTAAAACAAAATATAAGCAGCAGATCGCTTACTTATTGAATCTCAAAAAAACTATTGATACCGAGCGACTGCCTGTACCTTATCTATCCCTATCCATTCGACTAACTTATTCCCCGTAGTTGTAAAACCAATACATGAACAGACACTTACACATAGCATTTTTCTTTATTATCCATTTAGCCTTTGCGGCTAAGGCTCAATATATCTTGGATGAGCCGCTCGTTGGGCAGATTGCTTACAGTAGCTACTCCTCCTTGGCTTGTGATGTAAGTGTAGATGCGGGCGCAGATATCACAATCTGTGAAGATGATCTTCCCGTTCAATTGAACGGCTCTTACACGGGGGACGCGCTGAATTTTTCGTGGTCTCCCGCAGGAAATGTGAGCGATCCATCTATCCTCAATCCAATAGCTAATGCCACGGGGACTTATACGCTAAGTGTAAATGCCATAGACGATCAAAACCTCATCGGCAATGGTGATTTCGAGCAGGGTAATACAGGCTTTACTTCGCAGTACACGACGGGCATTGCCAACTTCGGGAACTATCTCGTCACCGACAATCCACAAAATTATTTCAACCTGCTAAGCCCTTGTACCGACCATACTTCTGGCTCGGGCAATATGATGGTAGTGGATGGAGGGATTATTCAGGGGCAAGACATTTGGTGTCAAACCATTACGTTGAATCCTAATACAGATTATTATTTGTCGCTGTGGGCTACGATGGTCGGAGATTTTAACTCACCCGAATTGTTCTTTACCGTCAACGGAACTTCCGTTAGTACGCCTACGGCTATCCCGTTGGCTAACTGCCTGTGGACGGAGATTTCCCAAATCTGGAACTCTGGAAATAATACCACCGCTGAGATTTGTGTAGAAAATAACAATATATCTTCGTTCGGCAATGACTTCGCTATTGATGATATTTTTGTCAGTTCCATTTGTGAGGTGACCGATGAAGTGGAAGTTTCTTTTTTGGAGGTGACGGCGGTGGCGGCTAATGAAGTGATTCCTTGCCCCGGTGATTGCGTTACGTTGGATGGCACTAACTCCACACAAGGAAGTGGAGTGACTTACCAATGGACTACCGTATCGGGCGGTACGATTCAAAATGCGAACTCCCTGATGCCTACGGTATGCGAACCGGGCACTTACCAATTGGAGGTGGTCAGTACTAGCAATAATTTAGCTTGTTCGGAAACCGTCTCGGTACAGGTGACCAATGCCAGTAATACCCCCGTGGAAGTCAACCCGAGTGTGGGTGAGATCAGTTGTTTCGATGCTTGCGACGGTGTCTTGACCGCCATCGGAAGCGGTGGCACTTTTCCCTACAATTTTTCTTGGGCTAACAATCTAGGTACAGCAGATAATCTGAGTAACCTTTGTGAAGGTACTTATACGGTGACGATTACGGATGGCAATGGTTGTACCGCCAGTACGACGACCACACTTAATAATCCCATACAGGTAACTGCGGATTTTACTGTTCCAGAAAACATTTGTGTAAGTGACGTGGCTACGGTCAGCTATCAGGGGAACGCCTCCGCCAACGCCATTTACACTTGGGATTTTGCTGGGGGAAATATCATCTCTGGAAATGGCATCGGCCCCTACGACATCCAATGGGCCGATGCGGGAAATTATAACATTACATTGACGGTGGAGGAAAATGGCTGTACCTCGGCTATTTTTTCTCAGGAAATTCAAGTTGACCCACTACTCGAAGTGCCAACGGTGACCTGTAATTCTACTACCCAATCCGTAGTATTTTCATGGGAAAATCTACCCAACGTCAATGACTTTATCGTTACCGATGTAACAGGGCCAGCAG
>JBCCJE010000223.1:0-7586 GCA_039027925.1 Bacteroidota bacterium | reverse complement strand
CTAAAGAGCACCAGAGGTGTGGCACCTGCCTGCCGGCAGGCAGGTCTCGGCAACGTATAACAATATATTTACAAGTTGTCAAAGTCCCAGAGGGACGACACCTCGGTAGCACCATAACAACATATTCACAAATCTTCAAAGTCCCAGAGGGACGGCACATCTTAGAATGTAGCGTTGCTGAATTTTAATTCTCAATTTGTGAGGCCAATACCCTACTATTTCTGCGGCTAAAGTCGCTTACAACAAAAATATGCTACGCCCCTAACTTAACTACCCTGTTAGTCAAAATTGAACTCATCTTTAAAGCGGAAATCTTCGGACTCAAAAATTTTGTACTCTTCAAAAAAAAATTAAAGATCACTGAACAAATATTAAAGAAGCGCTTTTTAGGATAAAAAAGCTTGGTTACTTTTAATCCCTACACAAAAAAAATCCCAAATCTTGATTGAGTAAGATTTGGGATTCTTGTGTTATCCCTTTTGCTCTTTTTAGAAAGGAATCGGTAATCTGGATGTTATCGTTAATCCACCTTATTAATCACCACCTCAGTTCTTCGATTAAATTGATGTTTCTCGTTGGAGCAGTTCACTCCGTCGTCACACTCATTTTTCAATTTGGACTCTCCGAAACCTTCCGCTTTGACTCTAACCGCATCTATCCCTTTTGAAATGATGTATTGACGGGCAGACTTTGCTCTTGCTTCCGATAACTGTTGATTGTACGCATCATTTCCCCTAGCGTCGGTGTGGGAGGATAGCGTAATCTGCATGGATGGATATAGTTGCATGAGTACGACTACGTGATCCAACTCCACACTCGCATCTTTTCGAATATTAGACCGATTGAAATCGTAGTAGATATTTTTTAAGGTCAATACTTGCCCCACCTCAAACATTGCTTTCTCATCTCCAAGAAAATGTTTTTTGATATTTGTCACCTCCGCCGATTCTGTAGGAGCATTGTTATTTTCATTGCCATTGTCATTGCCATTATCATTCCCCACTATCATTTTTTCCGCAGGAATCAACTCAATCTTCACTTCTCTCGGAGCAGTATTTAAGGGTTGCTCATTAGTTGTAACAATAGTTTCACTTCCTTCAAAATTGGGTTTCTCGGCAATGACTTCGAAGTCACATCCTAAGTCCAAGCAAAATTCAAAGCTACCATCGGCTTGTGACGGTACTACCATTTTTTCCCCTGTACATTTATTCATCAAGGTAACCGAAGCGTTCGGAATAGCTTTGTTATACTTTTCGTTGATGACCGTTCCAAATAATTCGATACACTTTATTTTTTCTAAATCAAAGGATAAAATGGAACCGTCTTCCATTTCGTTGGTTACAACCTCACTTTCTACGGGTAAGTATCCCTCTTTTTCGATCATCACTTTATAGTTTTTCCCGTTCTGGAAAGTAGTTTCTAACAATCCATTTACATCGGTTTTCCCTTCTACAAGTTCACCGTCAGCACTCACCGTTTTGATCTTCATCTTCGCTTCGGGTATCTCAGCGTTGGTATTGGCATCCACAACCTTGAAGATAGCTTTCATGGCTTTATCAAACTTAACCCCCTGATTATTAGTGGTTTCCCAGGAGTAGATGTCGTCTCCACCTTTTCCTCCAATCCGATTAGAAGTCAAAAAACCCTGCGTCATTTCGGCATTGGCAAAAAATCCAAAATCATCTTTGGAAGTATTAAAAGGTGTTCCTACATTTTTACGAATACTCCAAGTGGACTCTCCCGCAGTATTTGATTTTTTTGCAAAGAAAATATCCAATCCACCCAGTCCTTTGTGACCATTGGAAGCAAAAAATAAAGCACCATCATCACTTATAAATGGAAAAATTTCGTTCCCTTCGCTGTTCACTGTCGGTCCCAAATTTTTCGGCTCTTGCCATACGCCATCTACATTTTCTGAAACGTAGATATCCATACCGCCAAACCCTTCGGGACGATTAGAGGAAAAGTACAACCACTTTCCGTTGCTGGAAATACTTGGATGACAACTCGCAAAGTCGTTATCATTGAATGGGAGTTCCGTAATACTTGACCATTGACCATCCACTAATACGGCGCTGTAAATTTTCAAATCCAATACACCGTTCTTTTTTTTCTTGCGACTATTATTTCTCGAAAAATACATAATCGTTCCCGAAGGAGAAACGGATGTTACCCCATCGTGGTATTTTTTGTTGACACCACCTTTTACTGGCATTGGCTCTACGTAATTTCCTTCGGCTGTTTGCTTGGTAAAAAATACATCCGAAAAATTACTTTTCGTCCAAGTGTCTGTCATTTTGCTCATCTTCGTTCGCTCCCGGGTAGAAGTAAACATAACGCCGCCATCGTACCTCACCGCACTGTAATCGAGGAACTCGGTATTCAACGATTTTTCATTTTTCACCTCTACGGTAAAGTGATCTTCAAATGCGTATAAGTCATTACAGTCGGTGATAAACGTCCGTCGAGCGTTGGTCATTTTCTTATACTTTTCAAACCAACGGATGGCGTCCTCACATTTTCCAATAATTTGTAATACCTCGGCGTAGTGTAAAAAATCTTCCTCATCCGTAGCATTGTTGATAGACTTGCTGTACCAATATTCTGCAAGTTCGAACGCTCCGTTGAGTCGGTAACTGTTCGCAATTCGGAGCATAACCTTTGGAGTCATATCCTTAGCGGAATGCTTCATCTGATACTTGGTGGCAGAAGCCATGTAACCTTTTTTTTGGTATAATTTATCTGCTTTTTTCCAGCCCGCTGGGTCTTTTCTAGTTGTATTTTCTTGGGCAAATAACACGGTATTTACAAAAAATAAAAACAGAATAAGCAGCGGGGATAAATAGTGATTCATCTTTAATCTTTTTTTAAAAAACTAGAAATAACGCAAGTGATTGAGACTTCTCCCTTCAAAATTTAAGCTATACTCCATCATCACTTCAAAACTTCCGGGACTATACTGACTCAACTCCGAAGTCGTAATATCCACGGCAACACCCGCTCGAACTTGGGGATTGAACTGATACTGAAACATCATATCAAAGGAATCGCCCAAACGGTAAGATGCACCTACCCAAACTTTTTCCATGAATAAAAAACTGGCATTGACATCCATCTCAAATGGTGCATTCGGATTGAAAGTCAACAGCATCGCTGGCTTGAATTGTACCGCCTGACTGATGCGAGTCATCAACCCACCCATCAGATAGTAACTTCTCATTTTACTCAGGCTAGGGGCTTGTTCGGGATCATCCACGAATACAGTTGTCCTCAGTAAGTTGGGAGCAGAAAGTCCTACGTAGTACTGAGGATGACTGTAATATAATCCCATTCCAAAATTGGGATTTAACTTTATTTCGTTGGTCATCGGTATATCGTCATCGTTTAAGTCAATAGGATCTACTAAGGTAAAATCCACTTGACCGTACTCCAACTTACCCGAAACCCCAACACTCAAAGTAGCCCCATTGGTCATGGGCATTCGGTAGGCGTAATCCATTCCGATATTTAAGGTTTTATAAAAACCGTGACGATCCCCCAAAATAGACAACCCACCGCCTACTTTATTATCTAAAAAAGCAGAATGCGCATTGAGGGTATAAGTAGTGGGTGCACCTTCGATGCCCGACCATTGATTGCGGTACAAGGCAGTAAAAGTCATTACCTCCTTGCTACCAGCGTAGGCCGGATTGATGGCTAATTTGTTGTGCATGAACTGCGTATAATGAGGTTCGTATTGCCCCTTAGCCGTCCAAGCTAAACTCACGATAAAGAATAGTAGTAGTATATATTTTTGCATTATTTTTTAATTTTTTTCTAAAGTATGTTAATCAGCTAAGTCATATAATTTCGCCATCAACCTCCGAGGTTTCGGGGCAGGCATCACCTCACAATCGTAAAAAATCCTTGAATCGGATCGTTATCATCTGTGTCCAATTTGAAAATGTAGTAGTAGGTGCCCGCAGGTAAATCTTTACCTTTGAAAGTACCTTCCCAATCATTAGCGTAGCTGGTAGTGCCAAATACTTTATCCCCCCACCGATTGAAAATCATCAATTCATTGTTGGGGAAATTCTCAGTACACGGAATGATTAAGGCATCGTTTTTCCCATTACCATTCGGAGCGATAACATTTGGAATCCAGCATTCTCCTTTTTCTGTCAGACCATTTAGCGTAATCGTTACGGTAGCCGTTTCGCAGGCGTTCGGACAGTTGGCATTACATACTTCGTATTCAAATTCGTCAATCCCAAAGGCATTCTGATCGGGCGTGTAGGTAAATATGCCATCTACCATATCCACCGTTCCGTGCATCGGCTGAGTTACAATATTCACCGTGTACTCATTGACAAATCCAATATTATCATTTACCAATACATCTTCGTTTTCTATTTTTTCATTCAAACCAATAAGGTAATTGTCATCATTTACTTCGATTGTTTCTTCGCTGAAGACAATCATGGTATCGGCATCGTAATTTTCACAAGCCTCAAAAGACAAACTCCAAATAAATAGATTAGCCCCCACTTCAATACCGTCAGCGGTAGTAGATGCCAGATTGGAATTAGCAATGGAAGCGGTAGAGGTAGTCGTCCACGTTCCCGTTCCGATGGAAGGTACAGTAGCGGAGAGTTGTATTTCCTCCTCACCACACGCATAATTTTCTTCGGCGGTCACATTGGCACTCAAGGCAGGAGATTCAGATACGGTGACTTGGATTTGATCGGCATCGTAGTCCACACAATTTCCTTGGGACAACGACCAAGTGAAGGTGTAGGAATTTCCCGGTATCAATCCAGTAATCGTCGGCGTAGGAGAATTGTTATCAGAGATGACCACCCCTGCTTGTGTCTGCGCCGTGGGTTGCTGCCAAGTACCAGTAGCTGTTGTAGGATTCAGCGCATTCAAGGTAACTGCCGTATCGTCACACAGCGTAAGGTCAGCCCCCAAAAAGGCTTCGTCGGTAGCCGCATCCGTGTAGGTAATGATGACGGTATCGGAGGCATAATTTTCACAACTGCCGTTAGACAACGTCCACACAAAAACATTTTCACCAAGTACTAAGTCTCCTATTGCTGAATTAGGAAAATCTTGGTCAACGATAGTAGCCCCCGTAGGTGAAGTCCAAGTACCCGTTCCGTTGGTAGGCGGAGTTGCGCTGAGCAATCCATTTCCCAAACCGCAAACCGAATCATCCGTACCTGCGTTTGGTGTTTCTAATGATAAAATTTCTACCATGACGGTATCGGAAGGTGCAGTCTCACAGTTACCTAAATTCATAATGACGTAGTAGCCTCCATTGGCGGTAGCATCTACATTTGGAATTGTCAACGTTGCGGTATTGGTTGTTCCTAAGGAATTTCCATTTTCAAAAAACCATTCAAAAGTGGCGTTAACATTGGGAGGTACACCGACCGCATCTGCTACAATCATCAAATCACCGCCTTCACATACAGGCGCAACGTCTGCCACCGTTGGTGCAGCGGGTGCTGCCTGAATAAAGACCGTCGTATTAGCGGAAACCAAGGTAGCGCATCCATCACTCATCGTAACTATTGCGTAATAATCTCCCGCTTGATCTGCGGTAACGTTAATCAAAACTGGGTTAAATACTGTGGCCGTAAAGTTATTCGGCCCAAACCATTCGTAGGTAGCATCTAAGTAATTGGGTACGCTGAGTTGAATATTTTGTCCCTCGCAAGCTGGAAATCCTTGTGCAGTACCATTCGTTGCTACGGGATCAAGCGTTGGATATACGACTACATTTACAGCATTAGAAACCAAAGAAACACAAGCACCCGATCTGATTTGTACTGCATACCCACCCGTGTTGCCAGCGTTAGTTCCATTGATGAAAAAATTAGGCGCATTGGTCACCCCTAACGAAACATTGTTGCCGCCATCATTAAAATACCATTCGTAGGTAATGCCTACCCCAGCAATATTATCCGTAGAAAGTGCGATCACTTCACCTTCACACAGTACATCGTCGGCAACAACAATTGCGGGAGTACCCAGTTGAGGACAGTTCGGCTCCCTAAAATCATCAATGGTATCGTTATCAGAATCTGGACACGGCAGGATCCCACCGGGGCATTCTACTTCATCGGTCAGGCCGTCATTATCACTATCCAGTTCGTCCACGTCAAAGTTGCCATCATCGTCGGAATCAATGCAATTAGTCTGATCGGGACATTCGTAGCTATCTACGATGCCATCGTTATCTCGATCAATATCTCGGTAATCTGGAAACCCATCTTGGTCCAAGTCTTTTGGATTAAAATTTAAACTCACGGGATTGTTTGCACCGTCTTCAAAAGGAATACCATTGGCATCCACTTTAGGAATACCCGTACCCACCTTTCCGTCGTAATCACCATCGTCGGCGGGCGACTCCACTACGTCAAAAATACCATCTTCATCAGAATCAATATTATCGTGATCGGGCGTGTCGGTACTCGTTGATGTTTTTAAAATATTGTAGGTGATCGTTGCATTGATGTCATCGGGATCAGTAGCGATGTCGTTGAATAATCCATTGGCACCAAAGTCAGCGGGAAGCCCATCAATGCGCGCATCCATGTTGGCATCTGCTTCTTCGTGTCCTGCCTCGATCAAATCTGGAATACCATCATTATCTGAGTCTAAATCCAAATGATCGGGTACGTTATCCGCATCGGTATCGTAGATAGCTGATAGGGCATCGCAAATGCCGTTATTATCAATATCATCACAAGTGTTGTTCACCGTTGCGTCGTCCGCATCAATATAATTCGGAATCAAATCACCATCTTCATCACCGCTCGGGTCAATATTGCTGGGAAAACAATTGAAGTCTCCCGCAGTGTTGCAGTATTCTTTTTTATCGGGAATACCATCATTATCATCATCTATATCCACATTATCCAAGATGCCATCTCCATCGGTATCATTGATAACTGGTTTGGAACAATTATCTCCGAGGAAGGCATCCAAGCTGTATTTGATAATCATCGTGTCCTTCGCATAATCTACGCAACTACCGTTGGACAATGACCAGATAAAAATATTTTCACCAAATGATAAATTGGTGACTTCGGTTTGGGCATTTTCATCATCAGCGATCAGTGCGCCAGTTGGAGAAGTCCATTGACCAGTACTGTTGGCAGGAATCAGAGCAGCCAAATAATTATTATTGGCTTGACAAATTTCGAGGTCAGTACCTGCATTGGGAATTTCGGTATCCACCACTTCCACCTCTACTACATCAGATGGTGGTGCTGCACAATTGCCAACTGTCATCACCACGTAATACGATCCCGCTGCGGAGTCATCCACATCGGGGATGATTAATTCTGAATTAGTCGTTGATCCTAAGGAAGTCCCGTTTTGATCGAACCATTCGTAACTAAAATTGGCGGACAGCGGCACTCCCGTCGCATTGACCGCTAGTACCAAATCATCTCCCGGACAAACGGGCGCAATATTATCTACATCCAATGCCGCCGGTGCAAACTCTACAAAGACAGCCGTATTGCTCGATGTCAGATCAGAGCAGCCATTGTTCAAAGCAATCACTGCGTAGTAGGCACCAGCTTGATCCGAGT
>JBCCJE010000222.1:0-7606 GCA_039027925.1 Bacteroidota bacterium | reverse complement strand
TTAATTAATATTATTTTTTAATGACTTTGATAAAAGTGATATGCTCGATTAATGTTAAAAATGACCGTAATCTTTATTCAGGTAAAATTTATAAATAATTGAAAATCAGTTTTTTAAGTAAAAATAAAGTTGAATTGATTCTATTTCGGATTTTTAATGAAGGCATCAGTTAATAACCCATTTAAGTAATACTTTAACCAAGCTAAACTTGCTTACTATGAAATTCTTCAAACTCTGTTTTTGTATCCTAGGGTTACTTGCCTGTGGCTCTGCTCAATCACAGACTTCCATTGACCCTAGCGATAATTTTTGCTACGCAAAATTAAAAACGCCCGATGTGTACGATGAGGTCAAGGAGGAGGTGTTGGTTAGTCCCGCTACCACCAAGTCAGAAAAAATTCCAGCAACCTACGAAGTGGTGACTGAACAAATTATGGTAAAACCCGAAACAACGAAAATCAACTATGTACCTGCTACCTATCAAACTGTAACCGAAGAAATAGTGGACAGGCCTGCTACTACTAGAATCATTACCATTCCTGCCGTCAAGGAAAAACAACGAAAAAGAGTATTGATCCAAGAGGAATCCGTCAGACTGGTAGTCGTACCTGCTGTGTACGAAACCATCTCGGAACAAATAATGATAAAGCCCGAAGAAAGAAAACTCTTGGCCATACCCGCCGAGTACGAAACCGTAACCGAAAGGGTAATGGCAAAAGCGGCTTCGCAGAGATTTGAGACCGTTCCCGCTACCTACGAAACGGTAATGGAACAAGTGGAAGTAGAGCCTGCTACCACCAGATTGGAAGTACTCACTCCGAGGTACAAAACTGTGCAGGAGAAAGTTTTGGTAAAACCTGCCTACACCAAATGGGTAGAGCAACGCAGTTCTGGCTGCCTATCGGATGATCCTGCTGATTGTCAGATATGGTGTTTGGTAGAAGTCCCGGCTGCCTACGAGACCGTAACTAAACGAGTTAATATTGGGTGCGACGGATTGGGCATCGCCAACTCGGGTTGTACGCAAGAAGTCGTGGTACCCGCAAGATACGAGTCCAGATCGAAGCAAGTATTAAGGGCACCTGCCTCCTCCCGATCCGTAGAAATTCCCGCCGAATATACTACTGTGACACGGTCAGTTTTAAAAACTCCTGCTACTACCAGAGAAGAAATCATCCCTGCCGTGTACCGAACCCTCACTAAAAAAGTAGTGAAGACTCCCGCTACGGTCAGAGAAGAAATTGTTCCTGCCGTTTACGACGAGATAGACGTGGAGGTGATTATCTCACCCGCTACGACTAGAGAAGAAGTGATTCCCGCTACCTACAAAACCATTTCAAAAAAAGTGATCGCTACGGCGGCTACCACCCGAGAAGAAATCGTTCCTGCCCAGTACAGAACGATTTCAAAAAGAGTATTAAAATCTGCCGAGCGAGTAGAAATAACGGATGTCCCAGCTACGTACAAAACCGTAACAAAGCGAGTGTTAAGACAGAAAGGAGACATGCAATGGCGAAGAATCGTATGTCCGCAGCACCAAACCCAAGCCTTGAATTTACAACTACAAAAAGCACTAGCGGCGGCTGGATTTAACCCAGGCCCTTTGGACGGAATTTTTGGTTCGAGAACTTACGCAGCGATGGTAGCTTACCAGAAAGCAAACGGTATGTGGAATGGCTACTTGGATTACGCTACGGTACACGCGCTGAATTTAAGACTTCCCGAAAGTGCCTACGAAGAAGTAGGCGGTAATAGATTTGCCAAAAATACAACTGGTTATCAACCCCCCGTGGGGTCATCCACCACGAGCAGTAACTCGGATTTGTTGAGCGCAAAGGGTAAAGAGGTATCCGATAAAAATAATGCTAACACTTCCAACAGCGAATCCTCTGGTTCTGATTCCTCTGATAATACTTCCACTTCGAGTACAAACTCTGATACTAATAATGCTTCCTCCGAAGCCTCTTCCAACGAGAACACCTCGGAGCAAAGCGAACCCTCCACTAGCAATTCAGAGGCTACCACAATGTCAGCGGAAGAAATGCAAATGATTAATGAAATTAATCTGATGCGCAAAGATCCTCGTGGCTACGTGAAGTACGTCGAAGCGTACATCAAGCAAGTAGAGAGTGATCCCGGTTTAGATGCTGCCTACAAGTCAGAGGAAATTTCTACCGCTAGGGAACTCATCAATGAACTCAAAGATTTAAGTCCATTGTCCATTCTCCAACCCCACGAAGGACTACACCAAGTAGGTATCAAGCACGGTAAGGACGTTCAGCAGCAAGGCATGATCGGTCACCGAGGAAGCGATGGTACTATGCCTTGGGATCGGGTAAGGCGAGATACCGAACTCAAGGACGGAAACGAAAATCTAGTAGCTGGAGGAAATACCGTGAAGGAGTCTTTTATGATTCTGTTAGTGGATTCGGGGATTCCCGGGAGAGGTCACCGTAAGACCTTATTAGAACCCAAATGGACGCACGTAGGGGTCAATAAAATCGGAGACGTAGGCGGAATACCCAATGCTTGGATACAAGTATTTGGCAATAAGTAGTGGTAGTTTTTCAGGATAAAAAAAAAGAGGATTTGAACGGTGGTTTCGAATCCTCTTTTTTTATTATACGCTTACCCTGCTACTTTGTCAAAACTATCCCTGTTACACAAAATAAATAGGTTTCCTTTTTCCTTATATTAAGGATTACTATTTTTGCCCCATCCCAAATTTTCACAAATAAAAGTTCAGATTTTGATGAGAAACATTGCAATCCGATATTGGTTACTGATCGCCTTGGGGGTCATCCCGTTTTTGCTAGCCGCACAATCTAAATACAAAAAACAATACTTTGATGGGCCTTATATTTTTCACCAAAATGATAGCCTTAGAATGCAGTGGGTAGAAGCGGGCGTACCTCACGATTCGATCATCGCTAATCGAGAAGCCACAATTTTTAAAAGAAAAGGGCTGCCCGTAATTGATCTGACGGACTTATCTATTCAGCAGCGAGAGAGCGAAACTTACAGCGGTGTAGAAAAAATTGTTGCCTTGAGCGACGTACACGGGCAATACGATATTCTCATCAAGCTCTTAAAAAATAACGGCGTAGTAGATGATAAGCTGCAATGGACTTACGGGAAGGGACATCTCGTGATAGTAGGCGACAACATGGATAGGGGAGATAAGGTATTAGACATCTTGTGGTTGTTGTTCCGACTAGAAAAGCAAGCTACCCAACAAGGGGGGCAGGTACACACGCTGGTAGGTAATCACGAGACGATGGTACTGAGTGGAGATGTTAGATACATCCACAAAAAATACTATTACACTGCCGGCGTACTCAAAACCCAGTACAAAGACCTTTGGCGCAAAGGAAGCGTACTTGGTGATTGGATTGCCAATCAACCCATCCTGACGTCTATTAATAAACATTTGTTTGTCCACGGTGGAGTCTCTCCCGAAATCCTAAAACTGAATTATTCTGTTGAAAAGATCAATGAGATTTTTCGAAAAAGAATCATGCGAAAAAAGGATACTCAAATCTACCACGATCAACTGCTAAACCAACTTGCTTTAAGTTCGGGGCCGCTGTGGTATCGGGGGTATTTTGATTCTACCCGCATGAATCTTCCTACCGTAAATTATATTTTAAAAAAAACGGGGCAAGATAAAATTGTAGTGGGGCACACCAGTTTGGATGAGATAAGCTCCATGTACAATAATAAAATCCTAGCCGTAGATTGTAGTATTAAAAAAGGTAAAACGGGGCAAGTACTCATTATAGAAAAAGATAAATACCGAGTGGGGGGAATAGATGGTAAACGCTCTAAATTGGGCAAAATCAAAAAACCAGTCAATCCTAGCTTGTACGAATACTTATACAATCAACAGGGCAGACCCAAGATTATTTTGAATACCCAGATCAATCGCCTCATTCGCAAAAGTAGCAAAGAAGAGTACCAAGCTGCCAGCCTACAATTTTTTGATGCGGCGGGAAATGAACTGTTCGCTATGGATGGCAGAATACGAGCCCGAGGCAACATGCGCAAACAGGTCTGTGTTAATCCTCCCGTCAAAATTGATTTTGGGAAAGGTGCGTTGGATTCCCTTGGATTTTTACGACAGGACAAATTGAAAATGGTATTTCCCTGTTCGGGAGGTAGCCTGAATCAGCAAATGCTACTGAAAGAACACTTGGTGTACGAGTTATACAATTTTATTGATACTAACTCCATGAGGACTAAATTAGTGGATGTAGAGATTTTTGACAAAGGAAAAAAGAAACAGGATTTTATTGGAATTTTAGTGGAAGACGAACAGGAATACGCTCGGAGAAATAAAGCCATCGTCATCGAAAAAGGTAAACTACGATCCAGCCGACTGGACAGAGAAGTTTTTGTCAAAATGGAATTTTTTCAATACATGATTGCGAACACAGATTGGTCAGTAGGTAATAAACATAACTTGGAGTTAGTGAAATTACCCAACTTTGATAAGATTCGGGCAGTACCCTACGACTTTGACTATTCTGGATTTGTGGGACAGGACTACGCCGTTCCGGCACCTAATCTTCCAATCGAAGATGTGAACGAACGCTATTTTTTTAATTACGAAATGACCGAAGCGGAGTTCAAAATGGCCTATGATTATTTTATGTCTATCGAAAAAGACCTTTACATAATTTGCTCAAGAGCTACCTACATGAAGCAGCGAGCCATCAGAGAAAATATTGACTACATCAAATCTTTTTACCAAGAGCTCAAAGAGCCCAAACGCTTTCGAAAAATGGCTGCTAAAAAATTCAAAAAGAAATAGACGGATTTATCAGAATCAATTCAGGATAAAGATCTCACAAGTAGGAATTGAGCATTTCTATTTAGGCTTCATTTTAAAATCACTCGGAATAAATTTTTTGCTAGAAGCGTCCCACTTTATTATCCTTGAATGACTTTCTGTGATGTACCATTCTGTTTCTTCCTCCTTCATTTCACCTTCTTCTTTGAGGTAAATGATCCTTCTCGCTCTCCCCTCGGAGTCTGCTGGAAAAATAAAGCGTTCAGAATAATGATAAGCACCACCATCGGCTGTATCTACCAAATCCACAGCGTGGATCAAATCGTTACCTATCCAAAAGAAATAACTCACTCCCCCGTAAGCACCGCATGATTCTGCCCAGTAATCAATTTGAACAATATCGTCTATATTTTCCATTCCTTTATTGCCTATTATTTTAATAGAAAAAGAATAGGCGAGGAGGTCTGTCTGCTTGGCATCTAATAATTGCGATCCTCGGTAAGTTTTTATTGTCATTTTACCAATGGACGTTTCTTCGTCATATTTGAATCGAAAATAAAAACTTAGTGATTTGTCAGATACGCCAACCTGCTTATAATGAGCTATCAATGCCCCAAGGATATATCCTACCTGATCTTTGTACTTGACTTGATACCAATGATAGGTCGCTTTTTGGTAAGCATCAGTTTGGTTGGATTGATTTAATATTTCGATTTGATTTCCGATCTCGATGAGCGTCAGAACTTCTCCTTTCATGGAAGGTGTAGCTCTCAATTTGACATTATTACCAAATAGTTCGTACTGTTTGCCTATTTCAAATTTTTGATCCCAACCAAACGATTGGTTTTGACTCTGTAAATAATTAGAGCAAAACAATGCAATTACAAATATTAAAATTGGATACTTCATTTATAGCAATGGATTATTGATGGTGGAACTAACTAGCTTAACCCACCAACCTCGCAAAATGTTAATTTACATGCTTTTCTACCTCTGTGTAAAAACCCTTGTACTCTTCACTATCGGGATATCGCCGTATCAGTTCCTCCACGTGTGGTTTTGCTTTTTCGTATTTTTTCTTTTTAAAATATTTTTTAATTCTTTTTAAAATCTTAGCGTCAGGGTCGCAGTATTCATTATCCGTGGCCCACTTGAAAGCTGATTTTTCTAGTACCAACAAATCGGCGTCGGGATAGTAAGAATCCTTTTGGGTAATCAAAGAAAATCCTACGGTCATATCCATTTCTGAGGATCTGGCCCAAGCCTTCCAATTGCCTTTGGTCTTTTCAAAAAAATCAGTCAAGGTTTCTTCGATGCCCATGCCTAGTTGGGTTTGTATTTCGAAATTTTCTAGCTTTCCAGCTTTCGAAATTTTTAAATTGATTTTAGAAATACCGAGACGACAATTGTCAAATGCCTCTTTTGGGTAACTGACATTTTTTTCGAATAAAGCGATGAACGCATCGGAGCCTCCTTGGTAGCGATTATCCAAAACGTAGTAAAACGAAGATTCGGTTGCTGCTGAATTGGAATGGCTATCGTGATGAGTAGGTAGAGGATAATTTTCGGTGAGGGAGGAAAATGATAGGCAGCAAAGTGCGAGTGTACAGGTCAAAAAGTAAAGTTTCATTTTGGTAAAATTAGTTAGTTCGTTAGTAGATTAAGATGGTGTACAAATGGTTGGACTAAGGTGGGAGTTCGGAGTGAAACAATTGTTGGAATTTCGGCAACCCAGCGTATCCCCTGAATAGAATTGGTCAACCAGATTTCATCGGATGCTTCTAAGGTAGCTAAGGTAACTTTTTTTTCGAGAACTTTAATTCCAAGTTGCTGCGCAATCCTAATAATCTGCAAGCGCATCGTTCCAGTAATGCAACCTTCTGAAAGTGAAGGGGTTATCAATTGATTTTTTTTAAATATAAAAACATTAGAACTACTTGCTTCGGCGATTCGTCCTTTGTCATTTAACAAAAAAACATCATTCAAATTTTGTTCCTTTTTGAAAATAGCAGCTCGGATGTAGGGTAGGCTATTGCAGGTTTTATGATTAGATATGGGTTGGCGAGCAAGGCTTACTCCTCGGAAAATACCCATTTCTAAACCCTTAGTGTGTAGTTGGAAGGTGGCATCGGGAAGTGGGGAAGCACTTATCAAAAATTGGGGTTTATTATTTTTTGGGGTGTAAAGTCCGCCGTCTGTTCTGAAAACGGTAAGACGAATCCGAGCATTTCCATCTGCAATTTTTTTGATTTCTTTTTGGAAAAACTTGGTCGTGTATTTTTTTGGAATTTTGTAATGGAAAAAATCTAAACCTCGTAACAACCTATTTACGTGGTCTTCTAAAAAGGATAATTTCCCATCAAACATACGAATGGTTTCGAAGAGTGCATCTCCGTAGAGAAAAGCACGATTGCTGGCAGAGAATATGGGTTGGTTGTGGGGGATAAGTTTTCCGTTCAGATTTATCTTCATTACTTTCTATTTTTTGTGTTGCGAAGGCATGAAGTCTTTTTTGAAATGCCACGAAGTCGCGAAGTCACGAAGTTTTTTTAAAATGCCACGAAGTCGCGAAGGCATGAAGTTTTTTTTGAAATGCCACGAAGTCGCGAAGTCGCAAAGTTTTTTTGAAATGCTACGAAGTCACAAAGACGCGAAGTTTTTTTTGAAATGCCACGAAGTCACGAAGTTGCGAAGTTGCAAATTTTGTAAATGTCTTGTTAGGAAATTTCTCCTCCGCAACTGGAACCTGCCCCCGCCGTGCATCCATAACAATGCTGATTCAAAACTATACTTCTGTTTTTTAGGGCTTCGAGG
>JBCCJE010000221.1:0-7610 GCA_039027925.1 Bacteroidota bacterium | reverse complement strand
GGAGGCTTAATCGGTCTCCTTTCTCGTTTCAAAGAAATAGATTGAAACCAATGGACTTATAAAATTAATTCGGAACACCCACCACCGCCATTTTTTTCTTACCCATCCAAATTTAGATTTTTGGAAATTCTCTGATCTTCATAATGCTCTAGTTTCACGAAACGCACTTTTTATCTCATGGTTTTTTTGTAAAAGTCTTGTTTTGATAAATCACTCACGGATAAAACGAGTAGGAGACAGGAGATTTTCAAATGTTAGAGGAAGTAAATACGCTACAAAATGATAGATAAAAATTAGGACAGCATTTTTCCTACTGCTACCTTCGCCGCTAATGGAAAAATCTAGTCGCTTATTTACTACTCCTTTCATCTTGCTTTGCCTGAGCCACGTATTATTTGCTGGAAGTTTTAACATGATTATTCCCGAATTGCCTGCTTACCTTACCGATATGGGCGGAGAGGATTATAAAGGATTAATCATCGCTCTGTTTACTTTATCGGCAGGATTGTCTCGGCCTTTTAGTGGAAAATTGACGGATACCGTGGGGCGTGTTCCCGTGATGGTAATTGGTACTTTAGTCTGCGTGGTGTGTAGTGCTTTGTATCCATTGTTGACAACGGTTGCTGGATTTTTGTTCCTACGATTTTTGCACGGATTTTCCACGGGTTTTAAACCAACGGCTTCTACTGCTTTTGCCGCCGACATCATACCACCGCATCGGAGAGGAGAGGGCATGGGTATTTTGGGCGTAAGTATGAATTTGGGGGCATCCATGTTTCCGCCCATCGGGAGTTATTTGGCGATGGAGTTTTCGCTGGATATGATGTTTTATTTCTCTTCTATGATTGCTCTGATTTCTATTGCAATGTTGTTTAGGCTTCGGGAAACTTTGGAGGAAAGGCAAAAATTTTCTTTTACTACGCTAAAAATTTCTCGAAATGAGATAATTGAAAAAAAAGCAATACCACCCGCTATTGTTGCTACCTTTTTCTATTTCTGCTTTGGGGTTTTGTTGACCATCACTCCTGACTTGGCGGTTCAAGTAGGAATGGAAAATAAAGGATTACTTTTTACGAGCTTTACCATTTTTTCCATCTTGTCGAGGTTAGTGGCAGGGAGAGTGTCCGACCGATTGGGTAGGGTAGTGGTGATAAAGATTGCGATAGTAATGGTTATCTTTTCGCTGTTGTTTTATGCGCAGGTAAATGATCCCGTAAGTTTATTGTTAGCATCGGGGGCGTTGGGATTTTCGATGGGGATTGGTTCGCCAGCCGTGTTTGCTTGGGTGATTGATTTGAGTCCAGCGGATCGGCTAGGGAGGTCAATGGCTACTGTTTACATTGCTTTGGAAATTGGAATCGGAGGCGGTGCTTTGATTTCGGCGTGGGCTTATAACAATGATCCCGCAAATTTTCCTTTTGCGTTTTACGTGACGGCGGGTTCGGTAGCTATTGCCGGGATGTACTTGCAGTTTTTTTATAAGGGGGAGAGGAGAGAGGAGAGAGGAGGGATGAGAGATGAGGTATGATGAGTGATGAGTGATTGGAGATGGTATTTGTTGCTAATATTTTTTTGGGCAAAGTTTTTTTTATCACAATTTTAAAGAAATAAATTACCTTCAAATTTTTAACAGAAAACAAAAGATGAAAAAGCACATTTATCTACTCTTTATACTTTTCATTATCACTCCATTTTTATCCTTCGCTCAAAACTTTTCTTTAAGCGGAAAACTGAATTATTTTCCTTCTCAAAATGATTTGACTCAAGACGTATCTATATTTTCCTATACCTCAATACTTACTGATTCTACGGCGAATCTTCTAACGGTCAGGTGCTTTCAGACAAATTATTTGTTCGTCCAAATGTTATGTTACAAACTCCGGTTTTTGGGCAAAGAGCAATAGATATAATCAGCCACAACATCATAATTATGTAAGACACTCATATCAATATTGTTTTCTACAAATATAAAACTTTTTCCTTTCTAATCGGTTTCCCTGTTAATGTTATTGAGTAAAGCAAATTTTAGAAAGTCTTCAAAGAGTCTTCATTCAATAACCCTTCACTTCAAACAAAAAACTTTCTTAAAAAAAAATTCACCGTCAGGCAACCATTCTCTTCTTCGTTGCATAATAGAAGCGAATATTCAATCGTAAGACTTTGGACAGTAGAACTATACATATCAAATTAATCGAAAAAGCACAGCGAGGCGATCAGCTAGCTTTCCGAAAAATATATGATCATTACAAGCATAGTTTGTTCATGGTTTGTTTGAGGTACGCTAAGGATCGTAGTATTGCGCAGGATTATTTGCAGGATGCCTTTATTAATATTTACAGAAAATTGAAGCAATTTGATCCCGCAAGAGGGGTATTCGAGTCATGGGCTAAAAGAGTGACGGTAAATATTTGTTTGGGCGATATTCGAAAAAATACCTTGTACGCAGTGCACATATCGGGAGCAGAACAAGTGGAGTCCAATGATATTAGTATCTTGTCGGAGTTATCATTGCAAGAGATGCTAGCACTCATACAAGAATTACCTTACGGTTATCGAACCGTATTCAATATGTACGTGATTGATGGATTTTCTCACAAAGAGATTGCTGCCGAACTAAACATTTCGATCAGCACTTCCAAATCACAATTGATGAAAGCAAGGAACATGTTAAAGAAAAAAATAACTTCTAACCAGCGAACGTATAGCAGAGATCATGGATAGATTTGATGACATATGGAAAAATCGTTTCAACGAGGAAGAGTTTCCCGTAGGTGATTGGAATACACCTGATGAAATGATTTGGAATGGGATAACAAAAGAGATAGCTCCCAAAAAAGATAAGCGACGTTTGCTTTGGTTTTGGTTGAGCGTTGGCTTGATTCTCATTCTATTGCTATCGGCGATTTTGCTAGGTGGCAGCAAGAGTAGTTCCGAAGTAATTTCCGAAAAGGAATACGGGACGTTGATCTCAGAAGGATCAAACAACAGTAATGGTATCGTGCGGTTGGATAGAGATGACATTACTGCAGGTGATGCTGTAAACAATGCGAATGCTGAAAGTCAGCGTCAAAATATCGTTGTTAATATTTCGCCTACGGAGAATTTCGATAAGCCGAATGTAGGAAATATAGGTAGTGTTGATAACTCTGCCAAACTAGCTAAACGTAGGGCTGCCATCTCCAATAGTACATTTAAGTCTCCTGTACCTAATTTTCACCAGGAAGGTATGATAGCCGAAATACAAAGTAAGGAAATAGCGGGTATCGAAAGCGTAAAGTTGAATTTATTGAGTTCCGATCAATTGATTGCTAATTCTTTATCTACTAAGTTAGCGATGCTAATGTCAAATGAAGTTGCTCCACTAAGTACTGACGTAGAACCTGTCACCATCTTTAATGAGGAGAAAAAAGCAACAGGTAAGTTTGTCTTCGGCGTTCAAAGTGGTGCAGTTCATTGGGTACACCGAATAAGTAATACTTACACTTCCGATTTAGACCCATTTGATTTTAATTATAAAAATACGTGGGGATGGCAAACAAATTTGAACTTGAACTTTTCTATCAACGAAAGATTTGATCTTTTTACGGGGCTACAGTACGAAAGGGTAGTTACTCAATCGGGACACAATTCGATTCTTTCTTACGACGTTGCTAGTGAGCCTGATCCTAGTAATCCTTTGAATGCGTATGCTTTGAGTTTGGCTACTCCCTACGGATTTGCGGATGCGAATTTTAATTTTAACCGAACACAAGATGTAAGTTCCGATATAGTTGATCTGGGAGTTGATTTTCACTCGCAGCATTTGATTCAAAATCTTAGTTTACCCGTAGGTGCTACATTTTATCCAGTGGGTAGAAATAATAAATTGATGCCTACTGTAAGTGCTGGATTAGGTATTAACTATTTAGTGAGTATTCGAAATGATATTGATCGAATAGAAACGCATCACGATGCTATTCAATATGATGATAGTGGATCATCCAATTTTGTACAGCCTGACGTCAACCAATTCCATTTAGATTACCGAGTTGGTGCAGGGCTAAATTACAGTACCAATCGAGGATGGAATTTACAAATCAATTATAATTGGGCACGTGGAATCAATCCGATTTTCCAACAAGATAATTACGACACACGGATTGATCGTCATCACTTGTCTCTTGGTATCCTCAAGCTGATAAACTAAAATAAGAGACTACCAAAACAAAAGAGAGGGGGCGTCCTGAAAGCCGCCCCTTAAACTTTTTAAATTCTAAAAAATAAGTCACGACTGCTTTTTAAAAATTATTCAACTACCGTTGAGTGATCTTAAGTGGTATTGTCCAAAATTCAACTTGGAGTACTCATTATTCTACATAAATTATTCAACAAACAAACTGCTTACAAAAGTCATTGGTTGCTCGTAGTGTACGCTGCTGCCAATAAATCCTTTTTTATTTAACCAAAAAAAATTAATCATGTTAAAGAATTTTTACACTTTATTATTTGTGTTCTTTGCTGTGTTTAGTCACGCTCAAACTCAAACAGTAATGGAAATTATTGAGGACAGTCCTGTTCACACCACCTTAGAAAATGCAATTAATCTTGCTGGGTTGAACACTACGTTGAGTGATCCTAATGCTAATTTTACTGTATTTGCTCCAACGGATGATGCTTTTTCTGGAGTAGATCAAACTTTTCTGAATACGCTTTTGGCTGATCCTACGGGAGATTTGCAGAGAATTTTATTGTATCACGTCTTAGGGTCGGAAGTATTTTCTAACCAATTGGCAGATGGACAAATGGCGCCAACTCTACTTGGGCAGGATATAACCGTTACCATCAATAACATGATGGAAGTATTCATTAATTCTACTGCACAGGTTACTGGGCCAGATAATGATGCCACTAACGGAGTAGTACACATTATGAATGGGGTGATTCTTCCACCAGCTAGTACGGTAGTGGATGTAATTGTGAATAGCCCCAATCACAATACTTTGGAGACTGCTGTTCTCGCTTCCCAGTTGGATACCGTTTTAACGGGGGCTGGACCATTCACGGTATTTGCGCCGACGGATGCAGCCTTTATGAATATGGATCAAGATTTATTGAATGCCTTATTGGCAGATCCATCTGATAGTCTCGCAAAAGCATTGTTTTATCACGTAGCGGCGGGAGAAATTTTATCTCCTACGTTGATGGACGGACAGACGGCTACTACTGCTTTAGGACAAGGAATACAGGTAACAGTAGATATGAATGGGGTATTCATCAATAATGCACAAGTTACCGTAGCGGACATCAGAACCTATAATGGGGTAGTGCATGTATTGGATGCAGTTATTTTACCACCAGCACTCAATGTGGCAGAAGTAATTATCAATAGTCCAGTTCACACTACGTTAGAAACTGCAGTTGGATTAGCGGGGTTAGTTGATGTGCTAGACGACGAGGGGCCGTTCACAGTATTCGCACCGACGGATGATGCCTTTATGAACATGGATCAAAATTTACTGAATGCTTTGCTAGCAGATCCAACAGATAGCCTCGCAAAAGCATTGTTATACCACGTAGCGGCAGGAGAAATCTTATCTCCTACGTTGATGGATGGACAGTCAGCTACTACTGCTTTAGGGCAGGGAGTAACGGTAACGGTGGATATGAATGGTGTATTTATCAACAATGCACAAGTTTCCATAGCAGATATTCGAACGTTTAACGGAGTAGTCCACGTTCTTGATGCAGTAATATTGCCACCAGCACTTAACGTGGCGGAGGTAATCATTAATAGTCCAGTTCATACTACCTTAGAAACTGCAGTTGGATTAGCGGGGTTAGTTGATGTATTGGACGACGAGGGTCCATTCACGGTATTCGCTCCAACGGATGATGCCTTTATGAACATGGATCAAGATTTATTAAATGCTTTGCTAGCAGATCCAACAGATAGCCTCGCAAAAGCATTGTTATATCACGTGGCTTCGGGAGAGGTATTATCTCCTACTCTGACTAATGGACAATCAATAACGACATTCTTAGGGCAAGGCGTGGAAGTAACGATTGATGCCAATGGTGTGTTTATCAACAATGCGCAAGTATCCATAGCAGATATTGTAACTTTTAATGGAGTAGTCCACGTCATTGATGCAGTAATATTGCCACCAGCACTTAACGTGGCGGAGGTAATCATTAATAGTCCAGTTCACACTACCTTAGAAACTGCAGTTGGATTAGCGGGGTTAGTTGATGTGCTAGATGACGAAGGGCCGTTTACAGTATTCGCTCCAACGGATGACGCCTTTATGAACATGGATCAAGATTTATTAAATGCTTTGCTAGCAGACCCAATGGATAGCCTTGCAAAAGCATTGTTATACCATGTGACAGCAGGAGAAATCTTATCTGCTACGTTGACCAATGGACAAACTGCAACTACATTGCTTGGGCAGGGTATTGAGGTAACGATTGATGCTAACGGTGTATTCATTAATAACGCACAAGTTACCATTGCAGATATTGTAACTTTTAATGGAGTTGTGCACGTCATTGATGCAGTTATCTTACCTCCAGCATTGAATGTAGTAGATGTAATCGTTAACAGCCCCGATCATACCACACTAGAGACAGTAGTTGTGGATGCGGGATTAGATGGTGTATTGTCTGGAGAAGGGCCATTTACAGTATTCGCCCCAACGGATGCAGCTTTTATGAATATGGATCAGAATTTACTCAGTGCTCTACAAGCAGATCCGACAGATAGTCTTGTAACTGCATTGCTATACCACGCTGTATCGGGTGAAGTGTTGTCCTCCACTTTGACGGACGGACAAGCGGCAGGAACGTTACTAGGGCAGAATATTGATGTGACCATTGATGCCAACGGTGTATTTACTAATAATGCGCAAGTGACGGTTACAGATATTCGTACCTTCAATGGGGTAGTGCACGTGATTGATGCAGTCATGCTTCCACCAGCACTCAATATTGTGGATGTAGTAGTGAATAGCCCAGTACACGGAACATTGGAAATGGCAGTACTGGATGCTCAACTTGAAGGAACATTGAGTGAAGAAGGTAAATTCACTTTATTCGCACCGACCGATGCAGCGTTTGGAAATGTTGATCCAACTTTACTTACTAGTTTAATGGCTGATCCAGGTGGCGACCTCACAAAAGTTTTACAATACCACGTTTTGACATCAGAGGTACTTTCTTCTGATTTGACAGATGGTCAGGTGGCCACTACTTTCCTAGGTCAAGACATCACCGTAGGTGTTGGCGCAAACGTGACGATCAACAACGCAACCGTAACTACTGCAGATATTCGAACCTTCAACGGTGTTGTACACGTTATCAACGAAGTTTTATTACCAGACTTGACCAGCGTGAGAGATTTGGATCAGGTGAGCTTGAATGCTTATCCAAACCCAACGATTGACTTAATTACTGTAGATGTACCACAAGAAATGTTAGATAAAGAAGTGATGGTACAATTGGTGAACATAAATGGGCAAACGGTGAAAACCTGGAACTTCAACGATGTAACTGAAACCATCAATTCTTTATCTAACATTTCTTGTGGTACATCTACAGTAATTAAGTCAATCGTTGGGTTTGGATAAGCATTC
>JBCCJE010000220.1:0-7626 GCA_039027925.1 Bacteroidota bacterium | reverse complement strand
GCCCATCGCACCTTGATAGTACGTCATTGCTTTTTCTTTATTTTTAAATCTTCGAAGTACTAGAATTGGCGTATTCACCTCCGCACCTAAGTAAATATTCGAAATTCGAATTCTGTCAGATTTGTGAAATTCTCGATTGTAGTCGGAAACTTTAATCTTCGCTTTACTCAATTCCATCTTACCATTTTTCAAAACCACAATCACGTAGTGTACCTTCTTATCTTGTAGTTTGAACTTGCCCGCTGTCCCCCCTTCTTTGGGTAGTTTATTAGATTCTTTTAGTTCACCGAGCAGTCTAAGTATTTCTTTAGCCCTAGTGTGTTCTGGCGTTTTGGGGTATTTCGCTACTACCTCTTTTAGTGCTTTTACGTAATCTGCTTTGCCCTTGAGATTGCCGAGACACATCGCTGACAACAACGCAAACTTAGGTTCCAACGGATTTTTTTGTCCGAATAAATCTTTTGCTTTTCCTACTTTTTCAAATGCGGTTTGGTATTTCGCATTCACAAAGTCAGTGTAGGTGTCTTCGTAATAATTATTCAGTTTTTCTTCCTCATCCAACAAGGTATTTACGTAATTTGGATTACCCAATACTTTGGCGTACGTGGATTCGGGATATTTCCCAATGACTTTTTCTTTATAAATTTTCGCATTGGGCATGTCCGTCAAATCTGTATAAGAAAGATACTGATAATACCACGCATTCAGTTCGTGGGTATTTCCAGGAAATTGATCCTCCAAATCACCAAGCGTCTCTACCGCCTTTTTATGATTTTCCAAACGATCTCGGTACAAGACACCCAATTCATACATGGCATCAACTATTTTTCCTTGTACTACTTTTTTCTCTGCCTCATTTTTGGGAACATCTTTGAGGAGTTCTGCCAGTTCCTTATCGCTGAGATCGCTACCTTCTTCTTCAATATTATCCACCAACTGATCGTCTATCGAACCTGCTCCTCTCCTGTTTGATCTTCGCCAGTCATCTTCTAGTTTTCTTTTACCCCATTGTCTTTCGAAAGCTTTTTTTCCTTTTTTGACTTTTCTTTCATCGTAAAAGACCCAAGTACTAGGCTCAAACCGACTACCGGGACGACCAAATTTTGTTTGAGGAACTCTACCGTTGTTCTTTGTGGTCTTCTTGGATGCCTTAGCTTGATTAGCTGCCGCAGCTAGTGCCTCTTGGTCTTTTTTGAGGCGGGCGGCTATTTTTCTTTTTTCTTCATCTGACATTTCACTCACCCTGAGTAAGCTATCTTGTAAAGTTATGATCTGAATATTCTCAGCTATCTCCGTCAAACTGTTAGAAAATTTTTGAGCATCGGGATACCGCTCGTCAGTTTTTGCCATTACTAGAAGTGTACTGTCGTAGTAGTTTTTGGAAGGCACATAGTTCTCATCCTGATAATATAACTCGGCTAGGAGCAGATACGATTCTGCTTTTTGGGCAGGATTGGATTGGCTCTTATTAAGTGACAACTGTAGGTTCTCAATCGCATCCTTTGTTTGATTATTTTTTAGGTAAATACTAGCTAGAGCGTAGTAAATTTGATCTTGGTATTCCTCGTTTTTACTATCCTTCAACATTTTTCTCAACCGAGAGATCGCCTTCTCGGCAGTAGAGTTGCCTGTCAACCAGGCATTTTGTTCCATGTTCAATCTGGAACTAAAACGCATCTCATAATCTTTGCTGTACTTATACGCTCTCTCAAAACTTGCGTAAGCTGCCCCTCCCTGATTCAGTTTTTGGTGCACCTGCCCCAGGATATAGGCATACCTCGCTTTGAGCCTTTTCTTTTTCGCAAGATCAATAGCTCGCTCGAGAGGCTCGATAGCTTGTGCGTATTTTTTTTGCTTTAAATAAAAATCAGCTTCTACGGGAGCTAGTTCTCTCTTGATGTGCTTAAAAGTTTTTGGATCAGTTTTTAACTTATTGATTAACCGAATCGCCTGCTCGTATTTATCTCTTTCGATGTAGGTACGAGCCAGCCAAAGTACACCATCCTGAAAAACGGGCTTGTGCTTCAGGAAGTAATTATCAGGTTCTTGATCTTCTTTTTCCTTTTCTTCTTTAGGTGCTTCTTCTTGCTTCGATTCCTCCTTGGGTTTTTCCTCTATTTTCTTTTCGGGTTGTTGGGTGGATTCTTTTTCTTCTTCGGTTGCTTTCTTTTTGGAAGCAGAAGATTTCTTTTTCGAGCTTCCTTTTTTCTTCTTCTTTTTATTCTTTTTGCGTTCTTTTTCTCTTTGTTTCTTTTTCTTTTTGCTTTCCTTGATGCGCTTTTTTCTTGCCTTTTCTTTTTCCTTACGTTTTGCTTCTTGCTCCTTCTTTTTTTCTTTTCTAGTTTTTTCTCTTTCCTTCTTTTTTTGTGCTACCTCTTTTTTCTTTTCTTTAGTTGATTTTTTTGTTTTCTTACCTTTTCTCTTTTTTCTTTTTTTGGAAGCATTCTTGGGGTCGAACTCATCCACCATAAATTCCAAAGTCTCTTCCGCAGATTCGTAATCTTTCTTGATAAATTGGGCTTGCCCCATCAATAAGTAACAATCGTCCTTCCAATGACTGGCCGGGTGCATACTGGCTACTATTGCAACTTTTTTTATAGCATTATCCAAATCTCCCGCTACGGACTGCGGATTGTCCGCTGCGTTGTATTTGTACACACTCAAAATTTTGTGATAATTATCTTGGTGGGAAGTTTCTAGGCTCTCGATACTCGCTTTCATCAATTCATCAGCGTTGAAGTAGCCGTTGTATTTGGAAGTGACATCGTGATAGAACTTACCAAGTTTGGAGGGGTCTTCTTTGCTTTTTTGAGTAGCACAAGAAGTGACGAAAAATAGAGCAACTAATAGGGATAAAAATGTATGAAATCTTTTCAAAGCAAAAAAATGTTTAATTTCGTTTTCGAAAAATATTGTGGAGACAATCCGAGTATTTTGTGGAAAAATGAACTTTCGGGAAAGTAAAGAATAGTTCATTAAATTGTTCGTGGAACTATCTATTTTCAACTGTTAACCGTCCATCGAATAAAGTCTTATCTACGTTCGTTTTTTCTAAAAAAAATACTACAAAAAAGGTGTATTTGTTGCGAAAAACGCTCATTTTAATATAAACCAAAAGAACACAAATTTATTTTAATTTTAACAAAATTTGAATAATGAGTGCTGAAAATACTGAACAAGGAGGCTGGCAAGCATTTAAAGAAAAACTCCGGGACACTTACCGGCTGGTCATCATGAACGACGAATCCTTTGAAGAAGTAGGTTCTTACAAGTTGACTTTGCTGAATCTCTACACGGCTATCTCTGTGGCAATCGTACTCGTGGCAACCCTCGTGATTTTGCTCATTGCATTTACTCCACTCAAAAGAGTCATTCCTGGATACGGCGATCCTGACGTGGGGCAACTACGAGCCATCAATAAAACCCTTGCGGAACTTGAACAGGAGTTGACGATCTATAAAACTTACAATGAGAGCTACCAAAAACGACTGACGGGCAATGCTGAAACCGTGGAGGACATGCAAAGAAACGATGTACAGGAAATGACTGATTTACAAAATGTAAGCAAAATCAAGGAGGACGAGATATTGAGGAAGGAGGTAGAAGAAGATGAACAACTCCAACAGCGCGCCATGCTAAAATCAGTTAACGCTACGTCCAAAGAAGTGCCGCTGGAACAATTGTACTTTATCCCGCCGCTTACTGGGATTGTCAGCGATCCGTTTATGCCCGAAAAAAAGCACTACGGTATTGATATTTTAGCTCCAAAAAATACGCCCGTCAAGGCAACGATGGATGGGTACGTTATCTCCTCTGATTGGACTTTGGAAACTGGAAATACGATTGCTATTCAACACTCCAACAGTTTAATCTCTTTTTACAAACATAATTCTGCCTTGCTGAAAATAACTGGAAACTACGTGAAAGCCGGCGAAGCGGTGGCCATTATCGGAAATACGGGAACTTTGTCGGACGGGCCGCATCTGCATTTTGAACTATGGCACAAAGGAAAACCAATAGACCCCGCCTATTTTATCAATTTTCAGTAATATCAATTCTGTGTATCTTGTTGGTCAATGTTTGTTGGTCTTTAAAGTTTTCGATACTTTTGTGGCACTTACCTAACCATAATTATAGAATCAAAATTTTCGACCTTTTTGAATAGTATTCATTTGGCATCATTTTGCCATGTGATACATTATTATAAAATATAATCTTTTTGAAATCATGAGCGATAATAAGCATGAACTCCAATCCACCTTCAATGAAAAGGGAGAAACGGTCAGCCCCGTTCTGACGGACGGTGTTAAAAACTACTTAATTGATATTGACGGTACTGTCTGTGATGATGTTCCCAACGAGGAGCCAGAGCGAATGAGTACTGTTTTGCCGTATCCCGATGCCCTGAAAATTTTGAATAAATGGTACGACGAAGGTCACATTATTACTTTTTTTACTTCCCGAACGGAGGAGCACCGAGAGATTACGGAGAAGTGGCTGAAAAAACACAACTTCAAATACCACGGCCTTTTGATGGAAAAACCACGCGGAGGCAATTATCATTGGATTGACAATCACATTGTGAAAGCTACTCGATTCAAGGGTAAGTTCACGGATTTGATTGTAAAGACGAAGGAAATAGAAGTATTCAACAACAGCGGTGAATAGGACTAACTTGGTCGTCAAAATAAAAAAGCGGAAATTCGAGGTTTTGAATTTCCGCTTTTTTATTGCCAGTCTGCTATTTCCACTTAAAAGTATTAATCATGTGCTCGATGTCTTTTTTGACAAAATCAAAAACGGGAGCCAGAGAGTCGGGCGCCACTTCCGTATTAAAATACAGCGACCCCCTCACGAAATGCTCTTTCTCGTCCGTCAAAAAAAATTGATACGGCGAGGCTACTTCTCCTTCCATATCAAATGCGAATCCTTTGGCACCGTTGGGTGTTGCTATCTTTAATTCTTCGATGTACTTCGCTTTGATGTTGTGTTTGTGAGCCAACTCAAAAGCATCAGTTTTTAACTTGTCAGCCGTGAATATTTTATCAATGGCAGAATAAGTCCAATGAATACGGGCATCAAACTGAGGGATAAAAACATCGAACCAACATTCGTTTCGAGGTTTTTCTCCAAAAAAATATTCGTCCTTTTCAATCTTTGCGTAGGTAGGATATTCAAATGTAAAATCACAATACCCTTTTGTGAATCCTTGGTAGCTTTTCTGTGGATAATCTACCTTGGGAAATCCTCTCGGTTTTGGAGAGATGGCTGCTTCTTCGTTGCAACTTGAAATGAAGAAAAACAATAATATAGACATAAGAAATGGTATCCCATTTTTATACATTAGCAACAGTAGATTCATTTTGTATTTTATTTTGTCGTGCTTTTATTCTTTAGGCAAAATGATATGGACTTGTTTGATTCTACGCTTATTGACTGAAACGATTTTAAAATGATATTGATTATAATTGATCTCTGCGTTGATTCGCGGTATGATTCCGAACAACTCCAGCATCAATCCCGCAATGGTATCCGCATCTCCTTTCACTTCATCAAAAGTCGTGGTCTCCAAGTCCATTACTCTACACATATCATTCAGTAAAGTTTTACCTTCAAAAATATAACTCCCATCCTCCAACTTCGTAAAATCCAAATCGGACACTTCAAACTCGTCCTTGATTTCGCCAATGACTTCTTCCAAAATATCTTCCAAAGTGACAATCCCTGAACTCCCCCCGTACTCATCTACTACAATGGCCATGTGGAGTTTTTCTTTTTGAAACTCTCGTAGCAGATCACTTATTTTTTTTGCTTCGGGAACGTAAAGGACATTCGTGCGGATCAATGCCTGCCACTCAAAACTTTCATCTTCCTCCATGTGACCGATCAAATCTTTGGTGTATAAAATCCCCGTGACGTTATCAAAGTCATCATCAAAAATAGGAATCCTCGAATAGCTAGATCGTCGAGCTACTTTTGATAATTCTTTAAAACCCGTTCGGAATTCGATGGCGACCACATCCACCCTCGAACGCATGACTTGCTTAACGGTGACATCTCCAAACTTTACAATGCTTTTTAATATGTCTGCTTCCTCCTCGGCGTCCTCATCATTCCTCACCGTGAGTTCGATGGCCTCATCAATATCTTCTTTGCTCGTGATGTTGGCTTGCTGGGCTTTGGATTCTAGTCGCTTCTCGATGGCATTTGTCCAACTGACGAGTACTTTACTTAGCGGGGAAAATATTCTATTGAGCAGGCTCAATGTTCTTGACATCATTTTGGCTAGACTAACATTATTCAGATTGGCATATACCTTGGGCGCTACTTCGCCAAACAACACCAACAAAAAAGTAACGCCCACCACGGTGACTCCTTTTTGTGATAACCAAGCAATCTGCTCGTTAGTCGTATTTAAAAAAGGAATGAAATTTATTTTACCCGCTACGTCAGCTTGGGTTGCCCAATCAACGAAGACCTCGGGGGGAACAGCCTTTAACAAAATAAAATCGGAAATGACAACAATTCCGATATTGATAAAATTATTGCTGATCAAAATGGTAGCGAGGAGCGTTCGGGGCATCTCTTTTAATTTCAGGATACGCTCGGAGGCTTTGCTGTTGTCTTGTTTTAATCCATCAAGGTCGTTTGGAGTAAGAGAGAAAAACGCTACTTCGGAGCCCGAGATCATGGCGGAGCACATCAATAAAACGAGCACTAATAAGGTAGCTCCACTAACCTCCCAAATGGGAAATTCTGATAACAAAAAAGAAGTATTAAAAAAAGTGGTGAGAAATATTCCCGATTCGGAATCCAATGGAAAATGTTGTTAGTTCAACTTTTCGACTACTCCTAGCATCAATTCAGCATCCAAAATTTGATGCTAACAGTAGTCGAAAAGTTGTGATTAAAATGGTAAATCGTCATCTGCTGCTGCCTCCACTTTTTCTACGGGGGTAGCCGTAGGAGTAGCTGCACTGGTAGTGTCAGTTGGAGCTGCTAACTTACCGGGCGTTTCTTTGACCAATTGACCGGGAGCATCCGACGCAGAAGGCATGGGCACGTAGTTTCCGCTTCCCTCTCCTTTTCCGCCTAGCATCTTCAAAGTCCTACCGACAATCTCCGTAGTATATTTGTCATTGCCATCTTTATCTTGCCACTTACGGGTAGTTAGCCTACCTTCTACATATACTAGTTTCCCTTTTTTCAGATAGTTTTCTGCCACCGTAGCTAGACCACCCCATAGCACTACATTGTGCCAATCGGTCATTTTTTGTCGCTCTCCGTTTTTATCAGTATAGGTTTCACTCGTAGCGACAGAAAAAGATGCAACTGACGAATTCCCCTCAAAATGACGAACTTCGGGATCTCTCCCCAAATGTCCAACGATGATAACTTTATTAATCATAGTGTACGTTTTTGATGTCTTGCTTGGTTACCATTTCCGATTGAACTGATTTTATAAAAAAGCAACAAGCTAAGACGGGTTAGTAAATTGAGTTTTCTCAAACAATGAAACTTATTAAAATTGAAATTACAGTAAGCCTAAATTTAGAGAATTATCCTGTAAATACAAATCTATAATTTTTGGAAATGCAAATTTACCCAAGTTTTTTCTTTCGACTT
>JBCCJE010000219.1:0-7629 GCA_039027925.1 Bacteroidota bacterium | reverse complement strand
GCTCATCATGAATGAATATACCACTATTTTTAGTGGTGCGGAATCTTCATTTTTGAGCGACGTGCAGGTCTTGTTAGGGAAAGCAGAAACTACCAGTACTGCCAAAGCATTAATTCCAGTATGGATAGATTCATTGATGTATAAATCTCTGGGATTCAATGAGTTTGGATTAAGATTGCCCAATGTAGTAGTACTTTTACTCACCTTCCTTGGATTTTATTTTTTTGGAAAAAAACTATTTGGACAAAAGGCAACCGTCGTCACTTTGCTAGTTATGGCTAGCTCGTTTTTACCCGTCAATTTTGCCAAAGTAGCTACGGGCGATGTCTGGTTGTTTTCAGTCCAATTGATGAGTTTTATTTTTCTTATTTTTTTTTTAAAACAACCTATTAACAAGTGGAAATGGGGGGTCTGGATATTCACCGTTTTGGGGGCTTTAGTGCATCCGCTGAGTATGCTGGTTTGGAGTTTGGGGCTGTGGGGCTATCTACAATTTTGGCATCCTAAAAAAAGAAATCTCCGACAATTGATGCTATTGCCGTTGTTACTGATCATTTACGTTCCGTTATATTTTTTTGGTTATATCAGCTTAGCGATGCCCTATTTTTACATGGGTATCGGTTCGGGTAATTTTTCCTATTATTTTGTAATTGCTTTGTTAGGGATTTTACCTTGGTTCGGATTTTTACCAGCCGCTCTGTGGGATATGATAAAAAAACTAAAGAAAAAAGAGGAGATGGCTATGATTAATTTGGGGTGGATTTTGTTGGCTATTTTTTCTCAGTCCTTAGTGATCGTAGCTGCCTTTTCGTTTATCATTGCCAAAAATCTATTGTCCTATTTCCAAAAAAATTATCCTTACAAAAGATTGGTCAAGGGATTCACTTTGGTCAATATGATTTTTACATTTTGTGTCCTTACCGTAGGTTTGCTGAGTGGATTTTTGAATTTTCAAGGTACTGGCTATCGTTCTCTTTTTGGGGTGAGTGCTCTGTATTGGATGTCTTGTATGGCTTCCGTGCTGGGATTGTTTATGATGAATAATGGACTGGTGACGGGAGGAATGGCGTTTAGTGGATTGATCGCTACGTGGTTATTTTGGCTACAAGTGAATCCGCTAGTGGAAAGCCAACGTAACCTACCCCAACAGGTTTTTCAATCCCTAAGTAGTAAAGGGGTAGGAAAAACAACTATAAGGTCAACGGAACTGTATCATCTAGCAAGTGATTCTGTTTTTTATCAGCATAACTTCCAAGTGTATCTGAATGATCTGAGGGTTAAAACTATTGCCATCGACTCTTCTCGTATTTTGAGTATTCCATCAAAGGGGCAGAACGCCCTCGCCGCCATTCCTGATGACTTTTACGAAAAACTGCCAAGTAATCACGTTTTTAAACAAAACGAAACGACGGAGGCCATCGGCGGAAGAGGAATGTTACAGCGGGAGGTGAAGTATCAGTTGGTAGAGTTTTAAGTTGACGTGTGTTTGTTGTTGGAAGATTAGAGGAGAGAGTAGTTCACCGTTAGATTTTCTCGCTTCTCACAATTGAGCGAAGCGAAATGGTCTCACCTCAAAATAATTTTCCTAAAAAAAAGCCTAAGCGACGAATATTTCTTTTACCAAAAAAATTAATTATGAAAAGCATTGTCCATTATTTCCTGCTTGTATCAGTATTATTATTTTTTATTCCGTCTGCTCAGGGTTTTGCCGTGGCCGTCAAACCAGCTAAAGCAGAAGTGGAGACAACAACTGAAAGTGCCCACTCCAAAACGCTTTCGAAAAAAGAAATTAGAAAACTCAAAAGGAAAGACCGTAAAAGAAAAAGACTAAAAAAACGCATTGATAAGTTTCAAAGAAAATGGGAAATGCGTGCCCAAAAAAGATCTTTAAAAAAAGGTAAAAAGAAAAGAAGATTTTTTGGTGGTGTGACGGATGAGCCTACATTTCAGGCGGGTTTGATATTATTAGTTGCTGCCATACTACTCGCCATTTTGTCTTTTCTCCCTATTATCGGCGGGTTGATTGGAATAGTCGCAGCGATAGCTGGGTTTGTAGGATTATTACTTATTCTTCTTGCCTTGATTACGTACTAGCAATTAGAGATCGCTAATATTGCTTTCATATAGGATTTTAGCATTGTGCTAAAAATCCAGACGATTGCATAAAAAGGGACATCAACGTTTACTAAACTTTAGTAAGCGTTGGTTCTGCTAGCTTGCCCAACCATTCCTCATTGAACTCTTACAGCGTTTTCAAATATTCAATGACTGCCCAGCGATCATCTTCCGTTAGGTGATCTCCATAAGTGTGTCCTTGATTATTGTAGCCCGGTAAGGAAGTATCGTACACCCTTCGACCCACGCTCAAATTTTTTTCCTTGTACTCCCAGCCGAGTTTACGCCAGTCGTAATCTTTCGAATTTTTGGATCGCTTCCATTTGTCGGGGCGTGCTTGGCTGTTGAGCACTTCGTAAACCGTGGGTACAGAGCCATTGTGTAGGTAAGGGGCGGTGGCCCAAAGACCATCCAAAGGGGGAGCAATATATCCTTCTTCGGGTTCGAACCAAGAAGGAGGGGAGGAAGTAGCAAACCAACTCTTGTTGTACCAGTCCACAATTTTGCTATCAGCGGCGTAGCTAGCGTACAGCGGATCCGTTCCTATTTTATCTACTGAGATCACTTTGTTAGGATAAGTTTCAGGGGCATCGTACGTGCCGTGGCAACCTTTACATTTTCTTAGGAAAATAGCTTTGCCTTCCATTGCCAATACCGTATCAATTTTTTCTGGATATTTTGGAGGTTCGAGCGAGCGAATCCAAGCTGCGATGTGTACAAATTTTTCCTGCGCTACCCTAGCGGCTGTACTGTCCTTGATACCCAAGACCGAAGCCTGAAATAATAACTTCGTAAAATCGCCCCGGCCTACAGCGGTGTAGTACAGGGCATTTTTCTTTTGCATGTGCCACAATGCAGGTATATCACTCGCCAGATTATATCCTCTGATTTCGTACTGCGGATCAGGATTATAACTCAAATCTTCGGGATTGCGATACTGCATGCACGCTTCCGCAATGCGGGCAGCGGGATTCACCCCAGGATTGTTGGTGTGGATACTGGGTGCCATGAGCCTGAAGTATTTTCCAAATTCATCAAACGAGGCAATGGTCGCCGTGTCTTTTTTGTATTTACTCCTAACCCTCCAGTTCATTATTTTGGCAGGGATGGTTAGATTGGCTTGATTATCATTGAGGGAATTACCTAAGCCCAGCACTACTTCACCGTTGACTGCCCCAGCGTGACAACTAAAGCAAGTACCGTTCATCACATCTATCCCTTGTTCCGTTTCGAAAACTGCAAAACCGTACTCCGAGGCTAATCCAGATTTGCGAATAAATCGCTCCTTGTTGCGCTCTACTCTCCTTTTTATCATATCGTAAGGGAGTCCCGTGCCGAGGTACGTCCCGTTGATGAGGTAATAAAAACCACTATCGGGATCGCCCGCTAGGAGTTGAGGATAAGGATCAATCTTTTTACTTTTCCATTCCGTATTACTGACAATAGGAGGAACATCGTAGGTTTTGGAGCAAGCCCAAACCATCATCACAAGCAAAGCAAAAAGTAGCAGTTGAGTTTTCATAGTATTGAAACAAAAGAATTAAAATTGAGTTGCAATAATGGCTTGAAAATTACGTCTGTAAAAAATCCCCAAAGAATTAGTTTCTACAGGAACTAATTTGTATCTTCGGGCGTTCAATCAGGGTGTATTCGCCGAATACTTCGAAAATCACTTCAAATTTTCCACAAAGATTATATCTTTTTGTTTTCCTAATGATAGAAAAGTCAAAACAAAGCGTCTTCAATTCTTACAATAGAATTGGTAGTTGGCTCGCTTTTCGAATCAGGATTAATTAAAGATCAATCCATCAAGACCACGGCAATACATTTTGAAAAATCAGCCCTCTATTTATTTTTTTAAAATTAAAATTTTTATTATGCGGAAAAAGAAAAATTTCACGAAAGCAGTAGGATCTTATTTCTTTGACATCAAGATGGGATTTAACAATACGATTACAATCTCTAGAAAAAATAGAAAAGATGCTGAATACGCTTTTTCTAATTATTTGAAGCAAAAAAAAGAGTGCGAATGGTTAGGTAAGTGGGATGGCAAAAAGTTCGTTGATACTGACTTCAACAAAGCTGCATAATCGCTTAGCTACGCTTCGCCAACTGAGAAATAAAGATTGTTAGAAATATAGTCGTGTGGGTACTTTATTTTTAACAATCTTTCACAAATACATATTTATATTATCGAGTGTCCGAGGTTTGCTCAATCAAAAATCAAAAACAATTTTTTTAAAAACTTAAATTTTTTATATGCTTATTATTGAATTAAAAGATGGTGAAACTATTGATCGAGCCATCAAACGTTATCGTCGAAAACACAGAAATACTCAACTTATCAAAGAATTGCGTCGCCGCAAAGAATTTACCAAGCCCTCCGTCAGAAGAAGAGCCGAAGTACTGAAAGCCAAATACAAATTGGAGAAAGAGCAAGGTGGCTCCAACTAGTAATCAACAAATACTATTCATCCGTTAGGCTTCTTTTCTCTGCTCGAAGCAAAAAAAAATTTGAATCTACGCTACGTGAAAAATCTTAAAACCCATAAAGTTTTCTACGTAGTGTAAATCCAAATTTTAGAACCAGCCTGCCCCAATCATCTATTGCTCACCATCCAGTTGCTGGAATCCATACTCTGTAAAAATATCATAATCATTATTTTTATTTTTGCAAATGTATTGCTGTAAAATATACTTTGCCTAAGCCCCCTGCGCGTGAATGGCCGCAATACCTACCATGTCCACTATCTGCCGAACGTTGGCGCCTAGCTGCAAAATGTGAACAGGTTTTTTCATGCCCAACAAGACTGGCCCCATCAACTCTAAGTCGGACGCTTGGCTCAATAGGTTGTAAGCAATATTAGCGGAAGACAAATTGGGAAAAATCAACGTATTGGCCCGATGACCAGAGAGTTTAGAAAATGGATAAAACTTATCCCGTTTCTCGGGATCAATGGCTAGGTGAGCCTGCATTTCTCCATCCACAATCCAGTCGGGATGACGGCGGTGAAGGATATTGGTAGCCTCCCGCATCAGCATCGCAGATTCGCCATTTGGTACAGAGCCAAAATTAGAATAAGTGACCAAGGCGATCTTAGGTTGGATGTTGTAGCGTTGTACTTCTTCCGCAATGAGTTCCGCTATGCTGGCAATATCTTCGGCGTCCAAGTGATGATTCATAGTGGTATCTCCGAGGAATAGCGGGCCGTGTTTGGTCATCAAGATATGGGTACTAGCCACTTTTCTGATGCCTTGTTTGGCACCAACGATTTGTAGTGCAGGCCTGACGGTGGTAGAATAATTTTTGGAAAGCCCTCCGATCATGGCGTCCGCTTCGCCCGTTTCAACCATCATGGTGCCGAAGTAATTTCTGTTGTACATCATCTCCAGAGCTTCGGGTTTTGTCATGCCTTTGCGTTTTCTTTTTTCGTAAAAAAGATGGGCATATACTTCGAATCGCTTTCGTTCTTCTCTGGTTTCGGTGCGTGACGGATTGATGATTTTTATTTTTGGAAGACTAATGTTATACTTTTCCATGAGGTCTTTGATGATCGCCTCGTCACCCAGCAGAATGGGGTGAGCAATCTTTTCTTCGTTGACCACTTGGGCAGCTTTAAGTACAGAGAGATCTTCGGCATCGGCAAAAACGACTTTTTTGACTTCTTGTTTGGCTTTGGTTTCGATTACTCTGGACAAGGCATTATCATTGCCGAGTCTGTTTTCCAATGCTACGGCGTAGGCTTCCCAGTCGGCTATTGGATTTTGTGCTACCCCTGTTTCTATGGCTGCCCTCGCTACTGCGGGAGCAACCGTGGAAATCAATCGGGGATCAACGGGCTTGGGGATAATATAGTTTTTCCCAAAACTCAAATTCGCATCTCCGTAGGCGATATTTACAATGTCGGGTACAGGTTTTTTGGCTAAATCTGCTAACGCCCGAACCGCCGCTAGTTTCATTTCTTCGTTGATTTCGGTAGCCCGCACGTCTAGTGCTCCCCTAAAAATGAAAGGAAATCCCAATACATTATTGACTTGGTTAGGATAATCAGAACGCCCCGTAGCCATAATACAATCTGGTCTAGCTGCCTTGGCGTCATCGTAGCTAATTTCGGGCGTTGGATTGGCCATCGCAAAAATGACGGGATCATTCGCCATTGTCTTGACCATAGCTTGGCTCAAAATATTGCCTTTGGACAAACCAATGAATACGTCAGCATCTTTTAAGATTTCATTCAAAGTAGTACCTGCCGGAACAGTATTATTGATGAACTCGGGTTTTTTCCCATTCAGATTATCCCGATTTCCGTGGATCAGTCCTTTACTGTCATACATGAAAATATTTGCTTTCTTAGCGCCGAGCGAAACGTAGATTCTCGTACACGAAATAGCGGAAGCACCCGCACCGTTCACTACGATTTTTACCTCCGAAATATCTTTACCTACCAGTTCCAAGGCATTCAACAAGGCCGCCCCGCTGATGATGGCCGTACCGTGCTGATCATCGTGCATGACGGGGATGTTGAGTTCTTTCTTTAGGCGTTCTTCTATTTCAAAACAAGCAGGTGCCGAAATGTCTTCTAGGTTGACGCCACCGAAAGTAGGCTCTAAAATTTTTACCGTTCTCACAAATTCGTCCACATCCTTGGTGTCCAGTTCCAAATCAAAACAATCAATATCTGCGTAAATTTTGAAGAGTAATCCCTTACCCTCCATGACGGGCTTACCCGCTGCTGCGCCAATGTCTCCCAAGCCGAGCACTGCTGTTCCGTTGCTGATAACGGCTACCAAGTTTCCCTTAGCGGTATATTTATACACATCGCTGGGTGTTTTTTCAATGGCCAAACAAGGCTCGGCTACGCCCGGTGAGTAGGCCAGGGATAAATCTCTTTGGTTGGTAGTGGCTTTGGTAGGGATGACTTCGATCTTTCCTGGACGGCCATCTTCGTGGTAGTGAAGTGCTTCTTCTTTTAGTGATTTTTTATTCATGTTTTGATTTTTTTAAGGAAAAAAACGAGCGGCAAAAGTAGGCATTTAATTTTCCCCGTAACAGGAAGTTACGGGGAAAGTGGCCCATTACGGGGTAACTTCCCGTTACCCTGTAATTTTTCAGAAGCCTTCATTTTTTTCAATACGTTTTTTAGTTGGAATTTTAGACAAGTTTATCAAAGTCATAAAAGTAGTTGATATTTAATTTTCCCCGTAACAGGAAGTTACAGGGAAAGTGGCCTATTACGGGCTAACTTCCCGTTACCCTGTAATTTTTCACGTAACGCTACAAAATGCCAACTATCCAGATAAACTTGTTTCATTTTTAGGGTCATGCGTGTTTTAGTAATATTTTTGACGCTGCCTAAAGTAACCCTAGCAACACATTTTTTCTAAATGCTGTAACAATGTATTTACGATTCATCAAATTGAGCGAATGTAGCTACTATCTTTCCCCGCTTAATCCCGAAGGGATGAAAAGATTGTAGATCATTCAATTTGACCTTTGACTACCTCAACTAGTTG
>JBCCJE010000218.1:0-7631 GCA_039027925.1 Bacteroidota bacterium | reverse complement strand
TAAATAAATTTTGAATGGGATTACCTATACTTTTTATCTCCAAAAATTCCTTGATGTCGGGATGGTCAATATCCAAGTAGGCAGCAAAAGCCCCTCGCCTTACACCGCCCTGCGAGATAGTGTCCATAGCGGTATCGAACAATTTCATAAAGCTCACCGCTCCACTACTTTTTCCATTATCCGTTACTGCGCTTCCTCTTTCACGGAGTTCTCCGAAGTAGCCCGAAGTACCTCCGCCAATTTTGGTTTGCATAATGACTTCTCCCAGCTTATGGGTGATGCCTTCAATGTTATCAGGTACAAATACATTAAAGCACGAGATAGGTAGCCCCCTTTCGGTGCCCATATTCGCCCAGATCGGAGAACTCAAACTCATCCACCCATTTTCTATCAGTTCAATAAACTTTTCTTTGAGTTCGGGTCGGTACAGCCTTTTTGCGGCGGCAGTTGCCACCCGCTCGATTGCTGTTTTTACGGTTTCGCCCTTGAGCAAATAACCTCGATTGAGGATTTGCTGGCTTTCCTCATTCAGCCACCACAACCTTTTTGGTGTGGGCTTTTTTTCGGCTGCTATTGTTTCTATTTCTTGAATCATCTAGTGATTTATTTTATTTGTTTTTAGAATAAGTCGTCTGCCGTTATACTTTTATCGTGCTTGGTGTAATCTACTGGACGCTTGGCAAAAAAGTCATCTAAACTGTTAGCAAAAATTTCTTCCTCAAACCACACCATAGGTTTGTAATCAAACTCCGAAACGTAAAAGAGTTTTGACAAGCCGATTTTCTCCAAACTATCATCCGCTCTGTACTTCATAAAATTGAGTAAATTCTCCTTGGTGATATTTTCAATCTCGCCTTCGGCAAATATCCAATCGAGTATTTCACTCTCTACGGCAATGGAGTCTGCTACGATTCCTCGAATTTCCTCCGTAGTATCTTCATCAAAGAAATCTGGAAACTCTTCCTTGATTTTATTGACAATGAAAATACCCGCATTGGCATGAACTTGTTCGTCCACAGATGTCCAAGCAATGATGTTGCTCACATTTTTCATCACCCCTTTGAATCGAGTGAAAGAAAGGATGATGGCAAACTGGCTAAACAGAGAGACATTCTCAATCAGTACCGAAAACAGGATGAGGGAGAATACATATTTTCTAGGGTCATCCGACTTGGTATGTGTCAATGCTTTGGACAAATAATCTACGCGCTTCCTGATCACGGGAGTCTCAATCAATCGCTCAAACTCATTATTATAACCCAATACATCCAATAATCTGGAGTAAGCCTCTGAATGCCTAAACTCACATTCTGCGAAGGTGCTTCCCAATCCATTAAATTCTGGCTTGGGTAAATGATGATATAAATCGCCCCAGAAAGATTTGACCGCTACCTCTATCTGGGCAATGGCTAATAAACTTTTCTTAAGTGCTTCCTTTTCAATCGGACTAAGGTGAGAATGAAAATCTTGAACATCCGCCGTAAAATCCACCTCGGAGTGTACCCAAAAGGATTTGTTGATTGCTTCTGTAAATTGGAAAATTTCTGGATATTCAAATGGTTTGTAGTTGATACGTTTGTCAAAAATGCTCATAATGCTTTTTTATTTAGGTAAAAAAATGCACCGAGGCAGCAGCAATTCAAGCGGAAGAGAGCCGTGATACTTGAGGTCAAATATCAAACGTACCATACACTTGGTGACTGTTACCTTTAATGCGAAAGTAAACGTCAGGCAGTAAGGCGATCTGGCTTATGAATCAAAGAAGTGAGTCAATTACAGTTGCGCTACAGCTCGTGATTTGCACACGATTCCCCTTGTGTTTCTGCCTTTAATCGGATTGCAAATCTATTTAATGTGTATTTATTTATTCAAATTACTTTTCCACAGAGTGTGGAAAAAAAGACGTGGGTTTCTACAACTTTTTTGTGAGTGAGGTATTATTTTAAAATTTTGTAACAATGTGTAAACATCGTAGGTTAGTAATTTTATTTTATATTGAGTTTTAAAGTTTTAAAATTGGAGGTTTACCAACAACCCAAATGATGATACTCCAAAAGAGAGAAAATAGTGCTTAAAAAAAGAATTCAAAGTACACCTATCTGTTCAAGAAAACTAAAACATCAATTTTAAAAAACTAATATGGTAACTTATCACTCTGTCTCTCGTTTAAATTTTTTTGATCATATTCTCTAAAATTTAAAACCAATGGGTAAGTTATCAACCGATAACACCTCGCCTTACCTAACTATACACAAACATTGGATTTGGGCATTTTTGACGCTCCTCGCAGGATTAGCCATATCTAACTGGCTGATATTCAGTAGCTTACAAAAGGCTTACGATAGAATTGCTTATTTAGAAAAGAAGATTGACTATACTTTTGCACCTCTTAATACAAGCCGCATTTCGTCTGGTAAAAATTCATCTACTACTAATATTGCTTCGGACGGTGTTGCCTCGTTGGATATATATCGGCCTTTGGATGGCAGTTGGAATGGCAATGACAATGACAATGGCAATGACAATGACAATGACAATGACAATGAAAATGGTAATGACAATTTGAATAGCAATGACAATTTGGATAAGCAGGCGGCTGATAGTGATGATGATTGGGAAATCCTCGGGGGCGAGTCGGTGTATAACGAGAATGGATTTATAACTTCGAGGGCAAAGGGTGTGACAGATTTTTCTTCTTACAAAAATAGTAGCGTTCCCGCTTGGGGAGAAGATGTACTGGTGAAGCAAAAAGGCGGTTTATTCCCACTAGTTGACTCGAGTAACGCTCTGGGAAATTTTCCAAAAACTGTTCAACCAGCAGTAATTCCTTCTCTCATTGACCTACCTGTTATCTCCGATACACAAAAGCCTGTTGCCCCATTGGCGTCTTTCACATCTGGTGAAAATATCATTCAACACGGTGTCCATCAGATTCGTCCGATTGGGCTAGAGCTAGGGTTGCGTGGGGGAAGTGGTTTTTTATTTTCTAACCGTATCAAAAATTTTAGGGCTTGGAGCAGAGGGGTAAGTGGATTGATAAAATTTTCGGATCAACTCCGATTTCAAGTTAATTATGCTATTACTGATTTAAGTTTTTCCACCAATAAAATAGGTAATGATCTAGGAATTCCCGAAGTGGATACGCCGAATGATGATTATGAATTTCACACCGCAGCGGTAAGTAGAAAAATGAATTCAACGCAACTAACTTTGCAATATAATTTTAGAAGTAGAAAAAAAATACAGCCTTTTATTGGGGTTGGCGTCGGCGTTAGTTCGTACTTAAAAAATGAAATTACCTATGAGTTTAAGGAGATCAATCAAAATCAGAGTTTGTTAAATTCTATTTTTTCCAGACAGACTTTTGATAAGGAAAAAAATCTTTCTTTTGCGGTTCTACAGTTTGGGTTAGTTTATTGGATACATAAGCGGTGGTATGCCCAAGTGGGGAGAGACGTAGCAATGCCACGCCTCTCCGAGGTACTTTTTCATGATTTTACGGACGTCAGACTGGGTATCTTTTATTCGTTTTGATACGACGACGTAGAGACGTGGCAATGCCACGTCTGTACAATGCCACGTCTCTACCATGCCACGTCTCTACCGGACAACCAACTTCACATTGAGGTCAAACTCATCGTAGATGGTCTTATCTCCTAGATTGTCGAAGAAACTACCTGATCCGTACCGCACGTCAAATTCTGATCGGTCTAAAGTAATATCTGCCAAGGCGGTTTTTACACCTCCCTTGTCGGTTACGTTAGCGTTGAATCTAATTTCTTTAGTGGTTTCTTTGATTGTGATGTCGCCGATGATTTTATATTCTCCCGCTTTGCCTCTGGACACTACTTTCGTGATGTTAAATTTTGCGGTTGGATATTTCTCTACACCAAAAAAGTCTGGAGATTTGAGGTGTCCTTCCAATTTTCCAGCCATACCTCCTGACAAGTCCGTTACTTTGATGCTGGTCATATCTATATCAAAACTTCCTCCCGTCAATTTACCGTTGTCAAAATCTAATTTTCCGTTCTTTACTTTTAGAGTTCCGGCGTGCTCGCCTGTCACTTTGTATCCTTTCCAAGTGATTACGCTTTCTTGAGTGTCCACACTCATTTTTTCACCTATATAATTAGGGGTAAATGCGAATGCAAAAAATGCTACGATGGCTAAACTGAATAAGTTTTTCATAATTAATTTGATTTTAGTCCAGCTTTTGGCTGGTATGATTAAACAATGATTTTATTAAATCTAAGGGCTTACGCTTGGTCAAACAATGGAAAAAATAAAAAGTTGCAACAATTAATGTATATACATCTATTTTTTCAAAAAAAATGTAAATCAACTTCCCCTGAGCTTATCTAGCAGATCATTTAGCTGTTTCGCTTCTTGGCTAGATAGGCTTGCTAACTGCTTTTCAGTTTGTTGTTCCAGCAAAACGGAGGCTTTATTAATAGTCTTCAGACCCAACTTTGTAATCATTATATTTACTTGCCTTCGATCCTGCGGACACGCTTCTCTTTTTACCAATCCCTTTTGTTTTAATTTTTCCACCAAGCGGGAAGCATTGGACATTTTATCTAGCATACGCTCGGTCAATAGTTTGACCGAAGCGGGTTCGGGATGGCGGCCTCTTAATATTCTAAGGATATTGAATTGCTGAATGGAGAGATTAAATTGCTTCAATACTTTTAAGTTCAAACCACTCACCCACCCCGCTGAGTAGATGATATTTACACCCAACTTATGGTGCTCATTCTTGAATTTGGATTGCTGTATTTCGTCTTCTAATCTCATTAATTTATTAACTCTAAAAAAACTGATGCAAATATATACAATAACATTTAATGTAGCAACATGTTTATTTTAAAGTAGTTTATTTTCCAAAAAAAATCCGCAGCACTTCTTCAAGTACTGCGGATCTTTTTTCGTTTAATCATTATTTCTAAAAAGGACACCCAACGCATTCACTTACATTCGTGTTTGGATCTTCTCTCGATATAGCTTCCTTTTGCGCACAACTCACGCATCCAATAATTCTAAATTCTGTTCTACGATTCATTTGGTGCTCTCGTTCGCTACAAGGAATATTATTAGCACAATTATTTACATTCTTTCTTTCTCCGTATCCTCTGGCCACTAATCTTTCCTCGGCAATTCCACATTCAATTAACGCTCTTACTACTGCGTCCGCTCTTCTCTGCGATAGTGTTCTATTGTATCTGAACGATCCTCTGGAATCCGTATGAGAAGCAATCTCAATAATCAAGTCTTGATTATCCGTCATCATTTGACACAATTTCTCAATTTCAGGTTTAGCATCATCTCGAATGTACGATTGGTCGAAATCATAATAGATATGTAATAAATAGGAAATACTTACACTTCCATCTCCATTATCATTAACAGTTGGCGAAATATCAAACCCAGGATTGACCGCTACACTTGTATCTTCCATCCCGTCCACAATTTTTTTACCCTGATGAATCCCCGTAAACGGCTCTCCGTTTTCATCGATCCACAATTCAGTAACCTCATTGTAAGTAATGCCTCTGTTTACTACTCCACCCGTGCCATCATCTGGTTGTCCTAAGTCGGCTGTAGGATCATCCTCCCCTCCGATTTCGGGTTCAGCATCCACAATCGGAACTGCAATTGGACTAAGATTAATGATCGCTTGTAGTGTGGTAGATTCCTCCAAATCCTTGGTGCATTGATCGCCTATCGGGCTTCCGAAAAATCCTTCCTTCGTAGCCTTCACCGTGTAGCAACAGTCTTCCGCCAATTCGAAGGAAAACGATCCCGTCTCATCCGTGACTACATCCTCCGCTACTTCTCCTTCACAATCATTAGAGATGCTCACTACCGCGCCTTCGATGGGCATACCAGTAGTCTGATCTACTACGAGTCCTTCGATCTTAAACTCGATTTCTTTTTTCAAAGGAATTTCTAAAAATACTTTTCCTTCCTCGTTAGGTTCTTGGTTGGAGCAACCTTCTTTGGTATTTTCTAAATAGCCCTCCATGGTAGCTACAAAATTACAGCATTGATCACCCTTCATATCTATGGTGATTTTTCCTTCACTGTTGGTCATTAAAGTTGTCCCCGTACAGTCGTTGGTGACATCTGCACCTTCAATGGGTTCTTTTGTTTTCTCGTCATACACCAGTACTTCCATCACGACGGCAGATTTTCGGAAAGCGTAAATATCATCGCGTCCTACTCCACCTTCGCGATCGGAAGTGAAGTAACCAGACTTACCCTCGTTTTCGAAGATGATTCCAAAATCATCGGAGATAGTATTCAGTGGATACCCCAAGTTGATGATTTCACCAAATTCGTCATCTCCTCGATCTTCCATGTAGTACATATCCAATCCACCTAACCCCACGTGTCCATCAGATGAAAAATACAGTTTCTCGTCCTCGGTATCGTACGATGGGAAAATCTCATTTCCCTCCGTGTTGATTCTAGCTCCTAAGTTGATTGGCGGTCCCCAGCTACTTCCTTCCATAGTGGATACGTATAAGTCCATGCCTCCAAATCCACCGGGCATATCCGAAGAAAAATACATTTTGCTACCATCCGCATTTAGGGTAGGGTGCGCTACTTTGTATTCATCGGAATTGAAAGGTAATCCTTCTAGGTCTTTCCATTCGCCATTATCGGTTATGGTAGCAGAGAATACTTTTAACTGAACGATGTCATCATCATCTTTTCCTACTTTGCCACCTAAGATATTATTTCGAGTAAAATAAATTTTCGAATTACCCTTATCGAAAGTAACCGCCGCATCGTGAAATTTGGAGTTCAATTTCTTAGAATATTTTTCGGGACGAGCGTAGGTGTAATCACCGGGTTCTGCTTTTTTCCCACCATTTTTTTCTCTGGCTACTTTAAAAAGTTCAGTAAACGGATTACCCGTCCAATCGTGTTTGCGCTTAATGGCTACGCCCTGATCTCTCTCCGAAGCAAAAATCAATTCGTCCTTATAAAGTGCAGGTGAAAAATCATCGAGGTTGGAGTTAAAATCTACGTGGATGATTTCGTAGATTCCTGCATTTTTGGTACGCAACTCATCTTCGTAGTCGCATGCTTGTACCAAATATTTACCACGCTGATCGTCGGGCACATCTTCTACGTACGCTTGATACCACTCCTTAGCTAAGTCGCATTTACCATTTCGCTGGAGCATCTGACCGTAGAATAATTTATGAATGGGTTCTGCATCAGACAATTGAACGACCTGCCCGTACCAGTACTCTGCGTTTTCGGAATCGTTCACTTTTCGGTAGGCCTCGGCGATATTGATCTTAGCCTCCGGGTTATCGCTTTTTTCGAGGATTTGATTGTACAACTCAATGGCACTCGTGTATCTTAATTCTTCCATGGCTTTTCTTGCCCGCTTCATTTTCGAAAGCTGGGCAAAGACTCCACTTGAAGCAAAAATGCAAAGCACCAAAACTAAAATCAATCTTTGTTTTATCATGTTTCTAGTGTTTTTTATTTCCCCAAAACATCAGGGCAAAACATTTAGTGATTATGGATTGAGAATTTAAAATTATGAATTATGAACTACGCCTGCCCCGAAACTTCGGAGGATTACGGAAAATATTGAATCTTCAAGATTTTAG
>JBCCJE010000217.1:0-7645 GCA_039027925.1 Bacteroidota bacterium | reverse complement strand
TTGCTATTGTCATTGCTATTGTCATTGCTATTGTCATTGCTATTGTCATTGCTATTGTCATTGCTATTGTCATTGCTATTGTCATTGCTATTGTCATCGTCATTGTATTGATTATTAAACCCTCTCACCTCGTCGCCATTTATCCGATAAAAAAATAAATACCTATCTTTCCCTGCGAAAATCATATTTGAAAGATGCACAAAAAACCAAAAAAATGAACAGCATTACCGTTGACTTAGGAAAAGGTACATTTAGATTGAGAAAAAGTGGTCGCTATATTGGCGTTCGGCTCAAAGATCAATCCTCGAAGGCAAAAACGCCACAGCTTTTAGCTAAGAAAAAACTGACGCACCAATGGCTCGGAGGCTTTCGGGTGTACAGCGTAGGCGGCGGCACCAAAAAATTGAACGCCTTTTTGGATAAAGTCCGTGCACACGAGGAGGTTGCCTTGGGCACCCACGTATATTTTAGAGAAGGTGGTAAAAAACCCATTCTTCCGACGGGCAAAATTCTACTTACTTTCGATCCCACTTCCAAAATAAAAGATCGCAATAGCTTATTGAAATCATTAAAAATTAAAGTGGTCAAAAAAAGAAGTGCGTACACTTGGATCGTAGAAATTACCAAAGGTTCTCCCAATCCGATGAAGTCGGCGGCTATGCTAAAAAAATCAGTTCTAGTCACTCACGCTACTCCGTACTTTGATTCGCCGATGACCTTTCACGACGAAGTGGATGCTCCCTCGGATGATCTATTTTTGGATCAATGGTATCTAAATAATCAAGGAGGACAACAAAATGATCCCAAGGGAAAATTTGTAAAAGGTTCGGACATGAGCGTACCCGCCGCTTGGAAATTACTAGGCAATAGGGGTTCTTCCGAGGTAAGGGTCGCCATCATTGATTTAGGATTCGATCTAGAGCATCCTGATTTTCAAGGAAAAATAGAAGCACCTTTTAGTTTGTTCAATTCCGAAAGAATCCCCGAACGAGGCATTGATACCCACGGTACGAGTTGTGCCGGACTCGCCATTGCCAAATCCAACGGATCGGGCATCATCGGCGTAGCTCCCAACGCTAAGTTTTTTCCCGTAGAAGGGACTACCCACGGAGCGGATTCCTTGGAGTTTGTTTTGGATCATTGTATCTCCAACGGTGCGGACATCATTAGTTGCAGTTGGGGATCTATCGAACCCGAGCACCAACTCTCCGCCGAGCACATTTCAGTCATCGCCAACGCTGCTAAAAATGGTAGAAACGGAAAAGGCTGTATCCTTCTTTTTTCCGTAGGTAACGAAAATGCCGAGCACATCAATCACTACGCCAACCATCCCGACGTGATAGCCGTAGCGGGAAGTACGAGCGCCGACGAGCACTTCGTGGTCTCCAATCGAGGGAGAGGAATTTCCGTATGTGCCCCCGGAGGCAATTTTGCGCTGGTGACTACTCGTGCTAGTTGGGATTTAGGACAGCCCGTGCCGGCTGGTTTTCCCGATGGATTTCGATTTTGGCGCGATGGAATCGAACGAGGTACGTCCGGACGCTACAAACACTTCGAAGGTACTTCGGCGTCTTGCCCTTTGGTTGCGGGAGTTTGTGCTTTGATTTTATCAGCCCATCCAGATTTGAAGGCAGCAGAGGTCAAAGACATTCTGGAATCAACGGCAGATAAAATCGGGAGCGATAATGAATACACCGATGGATACTCTCTAAGATTTGGGTACGGAAGGGTCAACGCAGAACGAGCAGTAGCCGAAGCCATGCGTAGAAAAAATCCTTTCGTAGATTTGCCAGATAATGATGATGATCAGACTAAGGGTTTGTTTAAATTCACGGCGGAGGTACAGCCTGCCAAAGGTTTTGGTGTACAAGTAGGCTTATTCAAAGTATATGGAAATGTACTGAAAAGAACAGCTATCCTCCAACGCCGCTTCCGTGAACCCATCATCGTTCACATCACTAGACACGGTAACGAAGTAGCCTATCGAATGATTCTGGGAGAATTTAGACTAAAATCAAAAGCCAATAAGTTATTTAAAAAAGTAAAAGCAGCAGGTATTGAAAGTTTCGTAGTGAACTTAGCTGCCCTTTAAAAAATCTCGTATTTAATGGTTATGAAAATAAATAAACTATCCTTTTTCGCAATGTTGTTTTTTTGCGTGAGTAGTTTTTGTCAGGGGCAAAGTGATGCTTCCCTTGTAGTGACAGATACATCAACTGTCATAGTAAGTGATTCGTTGGCTAAGGCGAAGCCCAAAAAAAAGAAACTTGGAAAAAGAATCAAAAGCTACTTCAAGGACGGCTATCCCTCGCCACGTAAGGCCGTCGTACTGACGGCTATTTTTCCCGGACTCGGACAAATTTATAATAGAAAATATTGGTATTTGAAGTTGCCTGTGGTCTATGGTGCTTTTGGTGGATTGATTTACAGCATTAGTTTTAATCGGAGCGAATATCTTTTTCTGAAAGAACAGCACCGCTTTATGGTAGATGGATTACCGGAGCCAGCGAGTATCTTCGAGGGAAGGGTAAGTGCCAACGTCCTCAAAAATAGAAGAGATCAACACGACAAGTGGTTACAAATGTCCTACATCGGGATAGGACTTGCGTATATTCTTACGGCGGCGGAGGCCTTCACTACGGCGCATCTGTTATCGTTTGATGTTGATGATGATCTGACCATGCGTTTGAAGCCTAGTTTTGATTTTATCCCACAACACGGCGCAGTCATGGGATTTGGTATTCAGCTAAAACTAGGAAGTAAGAAAAAGAGAACCCCCAAAAGGTTTACGTATTAGACCTCTAGTCTGTGAAATATTGGTTTTTTTAGCAAAAAAATTGCACTTTTGCAACGTCTTATCTGCGATCTGAATCGCATCCCCAGCTTAACTCCAGATCACTCCAACAATCCATAGCCGTTTTATTATAGTTAAATTTAAAAAAGAGGTTAATCACTTTTGCCAATCAAGTCGTGGTTGATTTACCCGAAATTTGAATTTTATAAATTTTAACAAAAACAAAAAACACAGTCATGCAAGACAAGGAAATTCAGTTGAAGAAAATGCTCGAAACCAATAAGGTGCAAAAAGATTTCTACGAGTACGAACCTGCCGAAGAACAGTTTGAATACGATGGAAACATAATTGGTAGAACGTGGGCTAAACTTCGATCAGGCTACGGCACCATCGTCAATTCTTTGGGGGAGTTCGAAATGTGGAGTGCACTGCACTGGCAATGGATGGGTGATCTTTCTAATAAAAAGGTACTGGATTTGGGTTGTCACTCTGGCAATCAGTTGAGTTTGGATTTAGCTAAAAAATCAAAGCAATACATCGGACTCGATTTGAGTGAATCCGCCACCGCCGAACTACAAAGAAAAATAAACAAGGCGGGTATCAAAAACGCTACTACGATGGCGGCGGATTTTCTCTCGGATGATTTTGCGGAAAGAGATTTTGATGTGGTTTACGCCCAGTCGGTTTTTCACCATTTTAAATACATGGAGCCTTTTCTCGAAAGAGTCAACGAAGTACTGGCACCCAACGGTCAGGTGATTACTTCCGATCCTTTGGCTACCTACTGGCCCCTGAAAACCCTACGTGCCATTTATCGACCTTTCCAAAGAGATAAAGATTGGGAGTATCCTTTTACGAAAGAAACCTTCGATCTATTTCAAAAACATTTTGACATTGAAAACTTACAAGGTATGATGGGCAGCACCAAGTGGGTCCTCTTAATCTATCCTTTTTCCAAAAAATTAGGTGAAAAAAAATGGATAGAATGGCTCAAAGAAGATCAAGAAAATGCCAATAAAGTAGGTCATCATCTTTGGAAATGTATGCGCGTCACGATGAACTTGAGAAAGAAAAAAGCGTAATCCGAGGTTCAGAATAACTGAGTTTTTTGATAAAATAAGAATGACGCTTGCCAATCAGCAAGCGTCATTCTTATTTTACGACTGTATTTTTTTCTTTCCAAAAAAAACTATCGAGAAACTCTACCACTTGCGTCTCCACTCATCAGTTTTTCTACCTCATCAACTGTTGCCAAGTTCGCATCTCCATAAATAGTGTGTTTCAGACAAGAGGCAGCTACCGCAAAATTGAGTGCCTTCTGATCGTCGTTTTCGTAGTTCAACAAACCATAGATCAGTCCGCCCATAAAACTATCTCCCCCGCCCACTCGATCTACGATGTGGGTGATGTCATAAGTTGGTGCTTTGTACAAGGTTTGCCCATCGTAGAGCACTCCCGACCAAGTATTGTGAGAAGCACTTATCGAACCCCGCAAGGTGGTGATTACTTTTTTGGCACGGGGAAACATTTCCATCAATTGTTTTAAAACCGAAAGGTAAGACTCCGCATCCACGGAGTGTCCTTGTGTGACATCAACGCCCTCGGGATGTAGCCCAAAGTGTTTTTCGGCATCTTCTTCATTTCCCAAAATAATATCACAACCCGCTACCAAGGCGGGCATCACTTCGCCAGGTTCTTTTCCGTATTTCCATAATTTCTTACGATAATTCAAATCGGTAGAAACCGTAATGCCCATTTTGTTGGCTACCTCGATGGCCTCCAAACAAGCATCGGCTGCCCCCTGCGAGATGGCGGGCGTGATCCCCGTCCAATGAAACCAGCCAGCATCTTTCAAAACATTTTCCCAATCAATCATTCCCGCTTCAATGGTGGACATCGCCGAATGCGCCCGATCATATACCACTTTGCTGCCCCGACTGACTGCTCCTATTTCTAAAAAATAAATGCCAAGTCGCTCTCCCCCCCTGATGATATGTCGGGTATCTACGCCCCGTTTGCGCATTTCCATCAGCGCACAATCACCGATGTCATTTTGTGGAAGTCTGGTGACAAAATCAACGGGAACTCCATAGTTGGCGAGGGATACAGCCACGTTACTTTCACCACCCCCATAAATCACTTCGAAGGAGTTGGTTTGAGAAAATCTTTTCAAATCTGGGGGAGTAAGTCGGAGCATGATCTCCCCGAAAGTGACTACTTTTTTCATTTTGTAAGTTTAATGTTATGAATTTTTTATTAGCGTAAGCAAAGCAGGATAAAAGCAATGAGCACTAGCTGATACACAGCGTACAGGAGCAAATATAGTAATATAAAATAGTTACCTATCGCTGTGGTGCTTTTTTATTTGAGTAAAAAACTTGGAAAAAATAAAGGGAGATTTTTTTGAAGATAATCTTTTCGTTTCGCTAATTTGGGCTGTCAAGTTTTTGTCTATGTTTCGGAATCTTGTGTTCCGATGAATTAGCATTTCTTTCGTGGTTTCACTATTGCTTTATCAAAACAAAAAAAATCAACTTATGCAATCCAATGCTTTTAAATATGCTTTTTTCGTCGCCTTCGGAGGTTTTGTCTTTGGGCTAGATGCTGCCCTCATTTCGGGCACGGTGGATTTTGTGACCGAGGAGTTTCAACTGAATGACATTCAAAAAGGGTTCGTAGTGAGTGCCCCTGGTTGGGGGGTATTATTGGCATTGCTAGTAGCTGGATTTGTTGTGGACGCACTCGGAAGAAAAAAAACCTTACAAATAATTGCGGCACTGTACCTAGTTTCTGCGGTTGGTTCTACCTTAGCACCAAGTTTTGCGACGCTTGCTGGAGCTAGATTTTTAGGGGGGCTGGCTTTCACTTCGCTTTCCTTGGCAGCCATGTACATCGGCGAAATAGCGCCGCCCGACATGCGGGGCAAGCTGGTAGCCATGAACCAAATTAATATCGTAGTAGGACTTTCGGCTGCTTACTTCATCAATTATCTCATCTTACAACTCTCCAAATCAGATGCTGCTTGGATCAGCGAGTGGGGCTTTGATACGAGTACTTGGCGCTGGATGTTGGGTTCTGAGATTCCCTTCGTGGTGCTTTGGTCTATCCTTTTACTATTCATTCCGAGAAGTCCAAGATGGTTAGTTTTGAAAGAAAAAGAGGCGGAGGCAGCGTCCGTCTTAGCTAAATTAATATCCGCAGAAAAGACCAAAGAAGAAGTCAACAGCATCAAAGAAAGCATTGCGCAGGAGGATACCACCATCTCCATTGCCGAGCAGTTCAAAAGTCTTTTTGACACCCGACTAAAAAAGGCAGTCATCATCGGGCTGACCTTCGCCATCGTTCAGCAAACCACGGGTATCAACGCCATTTTATTTTACGCGCCTACGGTATTTAAGCAGTTAGGATTGGGAGAGGATGCTGCATTCAGTCAGGCGGTTTGGGTGGGTTTGTGTAGTGTAGCATTTACCGTATTAGCATTGTTATTAATTGATCGGATTGGGCGAAGACCCATGACAATTTGGGGTTTGCTCTGGGCAGTCGTGAGTTTGGGTATTTGTGCCTACGGTTTTAATGAGGCGACCTACACCCTCAACGCCGAAGACGTAGCCAACATCGAACAACTGGACACCAACAAAATACAAGCAATGATAGGCGTGGAGTACGACTCCGATGTCGCCTTCAAAAGTGCCTTGGTACAAAATCTCGGGACAACCGATGCTAAAACATTCGAGGGGGCACTACTCCAAAAAGCGGGAGACCTCCCTGGAACGCTTATTCTATTTGGTATCATGAGTTTTATCGCAGCGTTTCAGTTTTCGGTAGGCCCCATCATGTGGATTATCTTTTCCGAAATTTTTCCAACTAGAGTACGTGGCATCGCCATTCCTGCTTGTGCCTTTGTGACGAGTATCGTCAGCGTTTTGATTCAGCAATTTTTTCCTTGGCAACTAACGAACATGGGATCAAGAGATATTTTCTTGTTCTACGCCGTCACGAGTGCCATTGGCCTAGTTGCTTTATTTAAGTTTTTACCTGAAACCAAAAACAAAACACTAGAAGAAATAGAGGCAGAATTGGCTTGAGGGGTCAGGTAAAAATGGAGTGGTTAAGGTTAATGACATTGATGTGAGGAATTTTTTAAACTTTTTGATTTTCGCTCTGGGAGGTAAGGAGGTACAACTTTCGGTAGAGATGCGAAATTGGTATGTCAGCGATGGTGTTTTTAAAATTTATTTAGATAATAACAAGCAGCGAACAAAACAAAAGTCGTATCAGTTTTACTAGCATATTTTCGAAGATAAAACGGCGACTGCCACAAAACAAATCGCAATGACAAAAACTAAAAACTCTACAAGGTTCAGTTCAACGCTTTTTTTGGCTTTCTTCTTTTGGACAAATTTTACTTACGCACAAGAGGATACTCCCGTGCTACCAGATATTTTTATCAACGGAAATTTTGCCTTCACCTACATTGAGGATTTCGAAACACCTCTAGCATTTGGGATAGGTACGGAAGCGAGATTGAACGAAAGGTTTTCGGTTGGAGGCACATATAACTACGGTGCTAACCGGGAGTACAGTCGGTTATTTATCAATCCAAGTGTGAAGTTTTATCCTAAACAAGTTTTCAGGGGATTTTTCTTACAAGGTGGTATTTCTTATAATCAGATCAGATCCAGAGATGAGTTGTTCACCTTAGGATTCCCTTTCGACAATGAAAGAGGTTCGGAGGTTAGTTTTTTTAATTTTAGTGCAGGTGTAGGATTGAGTACCTTGGTGAAAGACAGATGGATGGTTGGTTATTCTTTTCTATAAGTGTCTCCCTCGGATGAAGACATAGACCCACCA
>JBCCJE010000216.1:0-7652 GCA_039027925.1 Bacteroidota bacterium | reverse complement strand
CCCAGCCCGTCACATCTACGTTGTCCCCAAATTGACCTTGCGGGATACCTAGTTGAAAATTGAACCCCATCAAAATAGATTTCTCAAAATAAAATTCTTGCGTGTCTTCCTCCTCTTCTTGGTAGGTATCCTCACTTTGCGTATCCCTCGATTCCTGCTGCGCAAAAATATGGTTTGCAAAAAAAATCAAGAATAAAAGTATATATTTTTTAATCATTTTGAGAATACAAAAAATTCATAAATATTAGTGTTATCGTTCATCTGGAATGGTAAATTTATTATTGAACTATTCCTCCAATTATAAGATAAAACAAAATGCAAAAAAAACTAAACTTTGGGTCTTTGTGTGTTCACGATTTTACAAAAAATCTAAAAAATAAACCGCATCAACTGCCCATCTACGCCACTTCCTCTTTTTCTTTTACGGGCTTGCAGCAAGGTATTGATGTTTTTTCGGGAAAAAAAGAAGGGCATCTGTACTCTCGCTACGGCAATCCGACCATCGAAACCGTAGCCGACAAAATCGCAAATTTAGAAACATTTGGACTCGAATTGGAAGCTAAGTGTTTGCTCTTTAGTTCGGGAATGGCTGCCATTTCTGGATTGTTGATGGCGATGCTAAAAACTGGCGATCAGGTACTGACGCAAAATAACCTCTACGGTGGAACGACCTATTTTTTCAACGAAATACTCAGCCCACTCGGTGTTCAACCCATTTTCGCCGACTTTTCAAATTTAGAAAATGTAGAAGTATTGTTAAAAAAGCATCCCAAGGTGAAAATGATTTATCTGGAATCACCAGCCAATCCTACCTTGGCGTGTATTGATTTGGAGAAAATAGTTACTATCGCTAAAAAATATAAAGTTAAAACGGCCATTGACAATACTTTCCTAACACCGTATTTACAACAGCCTTTCCAATTTGGAATAGACTTCATTGTTCATTCTACAACCAAATATCTGAACGGGCACGGCAATTCCGTATCGGGAGCAGTAGTCGGTACTGATATAGATTTCATGTTGCAACGGGTCTGGAAAATGATGAAACTCGTAGGTACTAATTCCAACGCCTTCGATGCGTGGCTGCTCAATAATGGACTAAAAACCCTCGAACTCCGTATGAAACGACACTGCGAAAACGCAAATGCCGTCGCCGAATATTTGTCTCAACATCCGCAAGTCAAGCAAGTGAATCATCCCTCCTTGCAGAGCCATCCTGATTATGAGTTGGCGAAAAAGCAGATGCGAGCTGCGGGGGGCATGTTGAGTTTTGAATTGATGGGTGGCTTCGAAGCGGGGCTGCAATTTATGGATCATCTCAAATTTTGCACCATTGCTCCGACGCTCGGAGATGTGGACACCTTGATCGTTCACCCTGCCTCCATGTCCCATCTGAATATTCCCAAAGCAGCAAGAGAAGCCGTAGGAATCACCGATGGATTAATTCGAATTTCTGTGGGAATCGAAAATGTAGAAGATATTATTGACGACTTAGCACAGGCCATCAGATAATCGCATTGAGCACTAGCACACCGATCAATCCCATCACGCCTACGATAGTTTCCATCACCGTCCAAGTGGAGAGGGTTTCTTTGATGGTCAGGTTGAAGTATTCTTTGAATAACCAAAAGCCCCCATCGTTCACGTGGGATAACATTAAACTTCCGGCGCCAATGGCAATGACCATGAGTTCGGGCTGAACACCACTATTTTCTACAAATGGAAAAATAATACCCGATGCCGTCATCCCCGCTACCGTTGCTGAACCCACACAGACTCTGATAAAAGCCGCAATGAGCCAACCCAAAACCAAGGGTGACACATTAAGGCTTACCATCTGAGCGGCAATGTAGTCGCCTGCCCCCGTATCAATCAAAATTTGCTTGAACGCACCTGCCCCTCCGATGATGAGTAAAATCATGGTGATACTGGTAACGCCCTGAGTGATGGATTGCATCAAGGCTGTCATGTTGTTGCCTTGCGCAATTCCCAAAGTGTAAATCGCTACTAAAACCGAAAGCAACATCGCTACGGAGGGATCGCCCACGAATGTTAGCACCTTCCGCACGATGAGATCCTCTGGTAAAAAATAAGCAGATAGGGTAGCGCAAACGATCAGCAACACCGGCAACAACGCCGTAAAAAGACTGATCCCAAATCCGGGCATTTCGTGATCCTGTAAAATCTTTGGATTGTGGAATGCCTTCAGGGGCATTCCCTTTACTTTTTTTATAGTTCTAGCAAACAGGGGACCCGCCAAAATGATCGTTGGGATAGCGATCAAGATTCCGTACAAAATAGTTTGACCAATATTCGCATTGAACATTTGCGCAATCGCCGTGGGTGCAGGGTGGGGGGGCAAAAATCCGTGTGTAACTGAAAGTGCCGAAAGCATGGGTAGCCCCACGTAGATCAGAGGCAACCCCGTAGATGCCGCAATGGTATAAACCAAGGGAATCAAGATGACGAAGCCCACCGTGTAAAACATCGGAATACCCACTATAAAACCCGCCAACACTACTGCCCATTGTACATTTTTTAGCCCAAAGGTTTGAACTAATTTTTCGGTTATTCGCTGGGCGGCACCACCATCCGCTACCAATTTGCCGAGCATCGCACCCAGTCCCAAAATCATAACTAAATAACCTAGGGTATTTCCAATGCCCGTTTGAATAGATTGGACAGTCTCCTGAACTTCTAGCCCACTACCAATGCCTACACCTAGGCAAATGATAATAAAGGAAATAAATGGATTTAATTTGAGGACAACGGTGAGGAGAAGTAGGCAAATAATCCCAATGAGTACGATCACTAAAGGCATGTAAAAAGTTGGTTGATAATTAAAGACTTCGAAAGTACTAATTATATTTAATTCGTAGTCATTCAGCTTCGGCGAGTTTACAGATTTTTCCTAAGTAGTCATTCAAGTTAATAGTGACGGGTTGAATTTGGATGAATTTTGGAACTAGACAAGGCAAAAAACACAGTCGATGCCTTAGCATCGGCGAGTATTTTTAACGAAGTATAGTTTCAAAAGTCGCCAAATTACCCGACAGTATTATCTGGAAAGACTACTAAGCAAAGCCGTACAGAAATTTTTACTGCATTTTTAATCTGTAATCTATGATTTATTGAGTGTGTCGTCCCTTCATTTAAACCATATGACTCAAATAAAGGGACGGCACCTGAAACCTGCATTAATAATTAGTAAAATGTAATACCTGATCTTCTTTTTTAAAAAACTTCAACTCCGCAAATTCTGCGATCTTAATGGATGGAATATTATCATCTTTGATTTCTGCACGTACTCGATCGTTGAGTTTTTCCACCATTAATTTGACCATTTTTTTGCCAACGCCTTTTCCTCTAGCGTCGGGTGAAATGGTCCAAGAAAGTTCGTAAGCAGCGCAGGTATCGTCGAAGTCTGCCCTTACTGTGCCTACGGGCATTTCATCCATAATGGCAATGAATAGTTGACGCTGTGGATCATTCAGGACATTCCGTAACCACATTTGATGATCTTTGGCGGAGATGATGTCCACGGTGTGCGAATGCTTCCTCGTTTCTATATCATTTCGCCAATCCAACAGCAATTGCCAATCGTCGAAAGTGACGGCTTGGAGTTTTATTTCCACATCCCGGTACTCCAATTTCTTAAATTCCTTAGTAATATTTTTGGTCGGATTTTCATCAAAAAAAGCATTTTGTTTAGCTTGGTAGTCCACTTCGAAGGCTTTCTGAAAATGGGTTTGAAAGGTCGTTTCGTCCAATGCGTTAAAATCTCCAACATTGACCGCCAAGTCTAATTCAGTTATACTTTTCGAAAGTATTTCTTGATTGTCCACGTAGTACCCCGTGATGAGCCGAACGCCGACACACATACATTCCAAGGAAATGGTGCTCGCTGGTACGATGGCTAAGGTAGCATTTACGATGAGTTGAGCAACGCTTGGGGCATCAAGACCGGTGAGTATTTGAATATCAAAATCTGGATTTTCTTTTTTGAATTGATTCAATGCTTCCATCAAGGGGCTCGAACTGGTCATTATGACAAATTGGTAATCATTGCGGTAAGGACTCAAAAAACGCAGCATCTTAACACTCAGGCCGTAAGGATCTGCCCCTCCGAAACAAATCAATATTTGTGGTTTAGGGGTTTGGTTGGGGACGAGTTGGTTAGCTGTAAAAAATGCTTGACGGAGAAGCAGGTATTTCTTTCCTAGGCAGAGTTCTGTACGGGTAGGTAGATCATAGACTTGTGGTTGGACATTGATGGCGTGATTAAAAAGGAGATCAGTAGGTAATCCAAATTCGGGCAGATCATTGATCGAAATAGTTTTAAGTTGCAGTTGTCTGAATTCGGCTACGTGATTTTTATCAATACTGTAGGTATCAATGACCACGAAATCATGTTTATTAGAATTGGCTTGTAAGTAAGGTATCACGTCTTCGGGAGATTCGAGGTACTCCTTTTGGTAGGTAGCATCAATGCTATCCCACGGAGTATCCAAAAGCAAAAAGATACATTGATAATGTTCGGATAAAATACTCGCTAAGGAGGCACATCTCACCAAATGTCCATACCCCGTTTTGTTGTTGCCACCCGTGATGATAAATACTTTTTTCATAGAGTTTGATTTGAAGTTAGACATCGTTTTTCCAATTTCCCAACCAATAATTATTCCTTTCTGGGAAACTTAAGAAGTACTTTACAAATGTACAAAACGCCTAAAGTTGGCATTGTTTTGTATGTAAAAATACAACTATATGATAAGGCTTCGAATAATCTTGTGTAACATAATTTTGCATGGAAAGATAAATTTAGAGTCCAAGAAAACTATCCCGTCCCATCTTTAAAATTCTCTTTTGCAGTAATTTTTATTTTTTGATTGACCCATTTTTAAACACTGACAAAAGGGCTATTTTTCATTTTTAACTGAGTGTAAAATGTCAATAGTACGCTTTTGGTTGTTAGGATTACTTTGTATCCTAACAAAAAACTTATCCGCACAACTGAGTGTCAACTTTACGGCGAGCCAAACTGAAGGGTGTGGTTTTGCATTGGTCGAATTTTGTGATAATTCTATTTCCCAAAGTGGAACTATTGTAGCGTGGTCGTGGGATATTGCAGGGGTCAACTCCACCACCGAATGTCAAGGTAGGTTGTTTAGTTCTCCTGGTGGTTACGACATTTGTCTGACAGTAACAGATTCGGAAGGAAACACAGCTACCCATTGTGAAGAAAATTTCATCATTGTTCATCCATTGCCCGTTCCTGATTTTATAGCTACTCCCACCGAGGGATGTGTACCGCTGACGAGCACGTTCACCTACACGGGCACACCAGATATAGATGAATACACCTGGGGACTCGGAGGAAGTACGGGCGTACTGACCACTGATGGTAGTTCCACTCCCGACGCAGTAAGCACTTACGAATTTCCCGATGAATATAGTATTAGCCTTACGGTAAAGGATAATAATGGGTGTGTCAATTTTATCAATAAACCTAACTTCATCAAAAGCTACGCACCCACAGCATTAGTGGTGACTACTCCCGATACATTTGCTTGCCAAGCCCCGCATTTCGTTCAATTTGTCCAAGAAAATATCCAACCTAATATGGAATACACATGGGATTTTGGCAACGGTGCATCCTTTGTGGGAGATACGCCTCCTCCGATAAAATACGAAACTAACGGCACCTATACCGTGACGGTAGTAGGCTTTAATACAGCTACTTTTTGTAGTGATACGCTGGTGTTGGAGGATCATATCAAAGTTGGGTTTCCAGTAATTATGGCTTTTTCTCCTTGGTACGGATGTGCGGAGTTTGATGCTTCTTTTATAGATATTTCGGGGATTCCTGCGGATTCTGTTGCTTGGGATTTTGATGATAGTACGCCGCTGGTCAAGGAAGAAAATCCCTGCCATTTATTTGAGGAAGCGGGTATTTATAATGTGAGTTTGACTAGGTACATCAATGGTTGTGCTAATGTAGGCTACGGTATTTTTCCTGTCGAAGTTTTTGCGCCTTCCGAAGTGGAGATGTTTTCTGCGGATACTATTGCTTGTAGTTTGCCGCACGTCGCTAATTTTACGGGGATTAGTTCTGATCCAAATATCCAATCGTGGCATTGGGATTTTGGGGATGGAAATAGTAGTAGTGAATTATCACCTACCCATACCTATTCCACCTTTGGTGTATTTCCAGTCACCTTGACCGTTACTAATTTGGATGGATGTGAAACTAGGATCGCTGATATTACCGTACGTATCCAAGAGTTAGAAGCCTTCCTAGCCGGTGGATCATTATCGGGTTGCTCACCACTAGCAGTAAATCTCGAAGACAATTCCTTTACCATCAATCCGATCACTACGAGAACGTGGGAAGTCAACTTGCCATCGGGACAATTGCTGTCGAACGATTCTATCGCTAATTTTATGATTGCGGATACGGGATGCTTCGATGTGATCTTGACGGTCACCAATGAGTTGGGATGTATAGCTACCGATACTTTTAAAAATACGATTTGTGTAGGTGCGCCACCGGAGGTAAATCTGGAAGCCGATCCTCAACACCCTTGCGTGGGAAGTCCTGTATCGTTTACAGATTTGTCCCTAGGCAACGTTGATTCTTGGTATTGGCATTTTTCTAATGGGATGGCCAGCGAAGACCAACATCCCACCTCTACTTTTCAGCAAGTAGGCTATTATCCCATTTATTTGGAGGTAGGGTACAACGGCTGCTACTCGGATACTTTAATTAATAATTACATTCACGTGCAACCTCCCAAGTCCGATTTCGAAATTGTAGAGTCCTGTAGTGACCCTACGTATAAGATATTTGAAAATTTTTCCGTTGGGGCTGATTCGGTTCATTGGGATTTTGGGGTAGCAGGAACTATGACAGATACGAGCACTGCCTTTTCGCCTAGCTTTGCCTATCCCGATACGGGCACTTACGTGGTTACTTTGAAGTCCATCAATTTTGTAACAGGATGTACACATTCCTTATCCAAAGTATTAACAGTGCAAGCAATCAACGCCGACTTTACATTGTCCGCAACGGAACTATGCCACCAGATGACTGCTCAAGCTAATAGTGATCTGGTAGCGATCAAGTATAAATGGTCGGGTACTAACATGACTTTTTCTAATGATAGTATTCCCAATCCAAAGATTACTTTTGACGCACCGGGTATTTATTCTGATTTAAAATTGATGGTAGAAGATGCTAGTGGTTGTATTGATTCTTCTACTTATCCTGATCCTATTTTCATCAATGAAATTCAGGCGGACTACGATGTTAGTTTGTTTGGAAATTGTAATCAGTTAGAAGCTACCTTTACAGATGTTTCTTCTAATTTATTTGCTACGAATACGCAGTGGGATTGGTATTTGGATAGCAATTTATATTTGGGTTCGGGTACTCCATTTACTTACGTTTTTCCAGAGGATGGTATTTATAAAATTACGCTACGGGTAAAAGATGCTTGGGGATGTGAAGGAATCATTACGGATAGTATTGAGCTTATTCAGGCTGTAGCTAGTTTTGAATTGGACTCGATGGGATGTACTACATCTACTATTGATTTTAAAAATTTATCTAAGGGCTTAGGTTTGACTTACCTTTGGGATTTTGGGGATGG
>JBCCJE010000215.1:0-7652 GCA_039027925.1 Bacteroidota bacterium | reverse complement strand
GATTTTTTTGGTAAAGGATGCTATTCACGGTAACTATTTTAGAAAGATTTCTTAAGTGATGAGTTAAAACACATTAAACATTTTTAAGATAAATAATTTTATCCATGATCTTACCGAAAAATGTATTTATGACAATAAGGGGCATAGATTTAACCGTTTGTGAGGGCTCGGAAGATATGAGCTTACAGGCTGGCCTTGGATACTGTTCTTTCTACTCGATAGAGTTGTTGTCTTTGGGCATCTTCGTTGGCGGTGACGCTACTGACCAATTTGTAGATACCCACCCAGAAAAATGCGGAAAAAATACTTCCGATGAGTAAACCTTTGATGAATCGTAATTTTTGCACGAATGTATATTTTAGGGGATTAAATAATTACTTTTTAGTACAGGTAACTCACGACAAAAACCTTTCCTATTTTGCCAAATAAGATCATCCAGATTTTAAGAATAATTGAAAATTTTTGGGAATACGCTTAGAGGTGCTTGTTACGGTGAGTCCTGTTTTAAGTGTACATACATATAACTCAAAGCAGAAGAAAGGTGAACCTAGACTGAGGGCAAGGAAGGCTAGCGGCTGGGACTATTCTAAAATGTCCCAAGTATGATCAGAAAGTAATTTTACTGTGGCTACGTGTTTTTCAAAAGGCATCGATCTTCCCCATTCTTTTGGATCAACCATCGAAAGAACTTCTTTTCCATTTTTGCGCTCGTACAAATGATAGGTATGCCCGATGAGTGGCTTGAAACCGATTTCTGCTAGGTATATTTTTTCTGACACTTCGATGCGACGGTGGATTTTTTCGGCTTGCGCTGCGAGTAGGGTTACTTGCTCTCTGATCTGATCTAGTTGGGCTTCAGTTTGGTCGTACATCGCAGAGACGGCTAACCCTTTCACCCTTCCTTTATCAATCGGGCGAATAACTGAACCACCTACCGTGTGGGCGTAGGGCAGCAAGTGCGGGTTTTCTGCTACCTTATCTTTATCAATTGGGTTATGCTGCAATTCTGACGCTTCTTGGTTATTTTCTTTAGACATTCTACTGTTGGGTTGTTCCTATGCCGTTCTTTCGGGATAGTTATAATTTATTTCTATAAGTCAACTACTATAAAAGTGTTTGGTTTAAATTATTTATATCTTTTTCTGAGGAAGGAAGGAATTGGGGATTGAGAATTATGGATTATTCTACCCCAAATCATATTGACCTTTTTGTTACAAGTAATACGCTAGAATTAAAGAGTTCTAGCTGATTTGGATCAACCCAATTCTTGGGGTTTTTGAAAGCAAATACTTTCATCTTTATTCGTCTTTAAAAGGTCAACTTTCTTGGTGTTGAAGAGATGCCTCCAATCTTCAAAGAATGATGAATAATGGTAACAAAAACTCCTCTTTTCCAACTTTTCCCCTTTCTCTTCTAAATATTCACCCGTGCTGACAAAGGCAGGTTTTCAAAAATCCATTTTCAATCGCAGGTTAATTCTTCGGGAAGTGAGGTTATTAGGAATCGCATATTGCGTGTTGTAAATAGTCTTGATCCAAGTATTGGATGCTGTATTGGCAATTTGCATCAGGTTGAATATCTCCAAACTTAGCCACGTACTTCTCGAAAATTTCAAAAAATGATTTGGTCGTTTAAGGCGTCTCTCCTCATCCCACAGTTGGAAAGAAAATCCGATGTCCACCCGATGATAAGCAGAAAATCGGAAAGTATTTCTCCTCACGATGTTATTTTCTTGCAATCCAAATGGCAGCCCCGTACCCACAGAAAGATTGAGGTGCATTTTAAAATTTTCGTTCATCGGAAGGTAATCCTGAAAGAATACATTCAGATTGAAAAAACGATCCGTCGGGCGAGGTACCGTTGACACCGCCGTAGCTACGGTGTCGCCTATCTCTTGCGTGAAGTGCTGCACACCGTTGATACTTTCCCTTGCTCTCAAAAAAGAAAGATTGACCCACGATTCAGCGCCGGGTACAAACTCACCGTTGACCCTCAAATCAATTCCCGCAACGTACCCCGTAGCATCATTTTCTCCCGAATAACGAATACGGACATTATCCAAATCGTAAGTAACCATATCCCACAATCGCTTGTAGTAGATTTCGGTAATGAATCGAAACAGCTTAGGATCACGCTTTCCGGAATAAAAGTCCCAAGTAAAACCACCTAATAAGTGCATGGACTTTTGTGCCTCCAGTCCAGTATTCATCGTTCCGTCCAAGCGACGCAACTCTCGGTAAAATGCAGGCTGAAAATATAATCCCGCCGCAAATCGGAAAGACATATCTCTTTTTTGATTGAGCGGTTTGAAAAGTAGCTGCGCACGGGGCGTGACTAAAAAGTGACTGTTGTTATCCCCCGTCAAAGTATTTTCCACATTCCAAAAAGCACCACGTACCCCCGCCATCAATTTCATTTCCATAACACTATCCTTACGGAAAGTATAGGTATCTTGAAATGAACCCATGATTCGATTAGTGACCAGTTGATTATTGGTTTTTAAAACGTTCTGTACCTGTACTGCCGCTGTATCAAAAGGGAGCGAGTACCCCGCCGAATCCAATCTTTCCCATTCGTTCAGGTCATCAAATATTTGTTCATTTTGATATTTTAAACTCCATTGAAAAAAATGGCTACTCGTAGTTTCCCAAGTATCGTGGAGTTTTTGGATTTCGTAACCGCCTTTGTGCTCAAAGTTGGCGACGATGGAAGTGAGGTAATTTCTTACAAATTGGTGCTGTGTACCCGTACCGAGAACAGCTACCAATTCCCCAAAATTATCGCTGCCCAATCCTGTTTCAATTTGCCCTAGCAGATAATCTCCAATGATGTCAATGCGTTCATTTTCATTGCTTTGGTACACAGAAGCTAGGAACTTTAGAAACAGCGGATTCGCTTTTCGGTCGGGTACGTAGGTCAGAGAAGTACCCGCCATGTAGGTCGTAAAATCGTCCACTTCCTGCCCTTCGAATACCGTAAAAAGATTTAGGGAAAAATCAATTAGCCCAAAAGCAGTCTCCCGAGTAGCGGGGGTGAATTGGTATTCACTTCGGTTATAATTGCCGATAAGCCCCAATTGCCAATCCTTATTAAGGTCGAAAGTAAAATACCCTTGAATGTCCGCAAAGTTAGGAATATACTCTCCCGTCACATCCAAAGTCCCGAGCAGATAGCGCGTCGTCTTGTACCGCGCTCCGAGTAAATACCGAAACTTTCGGTACACGCTATCTAACTTCATGCTTCCTTCAATGTGGGCAGAACCACCCAACGCACTCATTCCAATAGATGCTCGTACGGAGTCGGGGCGTTTGTACTTGATGTCCAAAACCGAAGAAAGTTTATCCCCATAGCGAGCCTCAAATCCGCCCGAAGAAAATGATAAATCCCGCATCAGGTCAATATTGGGAAAAGACAAACCCTCCTGCTGTCCACTTCTGATGAGTTGTGGGCGATAGATTTCAAAGTCATTGACGTAAACTAAGTTCTCATCGTAATTGCCACCACGTACGTTGTACTGAGAACTCAGTTCTCCTCCCGTCCCGCTGTTAACTCCGAGTGCGATGTGTGGCAATACATTTTCTAAATTCATGGTTGTAGATGGAATAAACTTGAGTTCTTCCACTTCCTCTCTGACCATGCCCGCTTCCTCCAGTCGGCTCGAAGTCACCACTACTTCCTGCAAAGAACCCGAACTAGCTAGCTTGACGTCCACCTTTTGGGTAGCCCCCGTTCGCATGGGGTATATGACAATGCTTCCTTGCTTGTAGCCAACTTGAGTTATCATCAACGTAAATCTTTTGTTATGAGGAACGACTAAAGTAAAATTTCCATTGAGATTGGCGGAGGTAGAGTAGTTTGTATTTTCTTTGATATAAATAGTGGCGAGTTCTACGGGTTCGCCCGTATCGGCATCGGTCACTTGCCCCACTAGCGTTGAGGTTTTATTTTTTTGAGCCGTTGCAGCGTTAACCAAAAGGAAAAGGAAACAGATAGGTAAAAAAGTAAAAACTGATTTCATAAGTTGCTTAACGTAAATTTGGATGTTCGATTGAGTTTCGTAGTTCAGACCATGAGTCCTCTGATACCTTTCATACGAGAAATAGTATCTAAAGGATGCTCCGATTTGAAAACGCTACTGCCCGCTACAAGTACATTGGCACCTGCTTTTAACAATGCTTCGGCGTTTTGCAGACCAACTCCACCGTCTATCTCAATCAAGGTCTTCGTATTGCGAGAGACAATCATCTCCTTCAGTTGACGAACTTTCGGCAACGTCTGATAGATAAATTTTTGACCACCGAAACCCGGATTCACAGACATCAAACATACTAAGTCCACGTCCTCAATAATGTCTTTCAACAGGCTTACGGGAGTATGAGGGTTTAGCGCAACGCCTGCCTGTGCTCCCGTTGCTTTGATTTGTTGGAGCGTTCGGTGCAGATGCGTGCACGCTTCGTAGTGAACAGTAATCACATCGGCGCCCGCTGCTCGGAATTCTTCGATGTATTTTTCGGGTTCGAGTATCATCAAATGAACATCCAACGGCTTAGTGGCCATCTGCTTCATTTGTTTGATGATAAACTGTCCAAAACTAATATTGGGAACAAATCTGCCATCCATAACATCAATGTGAAACCAATCGGCTTCACTCTCATTGACCATTTCGAAGTCTCGTTCAAGATTTTTAAAATTGGCAGCTAAAACGGAAGGTGCGACTAAATGCTTCATGCCACAAAGGTAATTTTTTGTTTTTTAGGGTCAGCTTTTCGTTGGATATTTTTTGGGACGCATCTAATAGGTGTTCTACGATAACTCCGTTTTATTTCTGTTTTGTGCAATCCCAAAATTGAAAACTAGCAATGAGGCTTTGATGCGCTGCTACGCCATCTTTTCTAACTTACTTCATTCATTTGTTATTCTTATAATTTCGTCGTAGCCTGTCCACCTAGTTACAAAACAGCTTCTGTCGTTTAAAATTATAAATCCATTTGCCATAGAGTTATTTTTTTCAAATGATTCATCTCCAAAGATGATTTCATTTTAGAGTATGTCTAAAATTTTAATGAACTGAAAATCAACAGTTTATGGTTTTGACGATAAATTCACAAACGATTATATCGAGATACATGAGTGCGTGAATTTGAAGTCAAGTTTCCCGAAAACTCGGGATTGGTTTTCAGGAAGTTAAAATTTAGACATACTATTAACCAATTTACAACTCAACAATACATTTACAATCAACTGGCATATCCTGCAACCAACACTCCAAAAATAAGTTATTTCAAAAATGAATTAATTTGTAACTTGTAAACCAAAGTAACTCCATGACTTATGATTGCAAATTTAGACAACGAAGTTCATTTTAAAAATGTATTTACGGATACGGAAGTATTCAGTGCCTTCGCCAAAGATGTCTTAGGCATTGAGTTGGAGATTGACAAAGTGGAGACGGAAAAAGTGCTTCCTAGTAAAGTGAGTGCCATAAAATTTAGGATGGATTTATTCGCAGAGGATACAAAGAATAGAACGGTTGTTGAAATTCAAAAAGTGGATTACGATTATACCTACGATAGATTCGCCCACTACTTTTTAGCGAACCTGATTGATATGCAACGCAGCAGTAAGGACTACTCTTTTGAAAAAGATGTATATGTCATTGTTGTAGTTACGGCAGCCTACCGCATTAGCGAACTCAACGGAAAACCCATCAAAGACGATGTGCTAGTGACGAATATCAATCCTATGAATTTGGCAGGACACGAACGAAAGATGACTAATCATCGGATGATCATACTGAATACCACCAACGTAAAAGATAGCACACCAAAGGCAACTAAAGATTGGATGGACTTAATAATTGAGTCAATGGAAAATCCCGATAACCCGCAGGTCAATATGGAAAATCCAAATATAGTAAAGGCGGTAAAACTAGCCTCAATAGATAGATTGACCCCCGAACAACTAGCGGAAGAAAAAGAGATGTAAATGCGAAAAGCGACGGTAGCTTTAGTAGAGGATACTACTAGAAAAGAAGAAAAATACAAAAGAATAATCAAAGCATTGAATCAGGGAAAATTATCAGTAAATGAAATAGCAGAATTATTTGAAGTCTCGGTAGAATACATTGAAAAAATAAGAAATGAAGAATTTGATCAAAATAATTAGAGTACTGCTTCCCGTTTGCGCAAAGATCATCTACGGGAGATGAGTTTTCAATTTCTACTTCCCCCTCTCATAAAACTCCACAATCCGATCATCCGTCATTACATCTCTAGGAGTGATTTCTCTTTTTAAAACAATACCCTGTAAAGTTCTACAACGACTGAGTGCCACGTAGGTTTGTCCACTTTCGAAGGCCCCCTTGCCCATGTCAATGATGACTTTATCAAATGTTTTGCCCTGACTTTTGTGGATGGTGACCGCCCAAGCCAACCTTAATGGGTATTGGGAAAAACTCCCTACGACATCAGTTTCTATTTCATTTTTTTCGTTGATTTGGTATTTTAAAATTTCCCAATCCAATTGTTCTACTTCGATGATTTTTTGACCACCCAACTCGTCCTCAACGGCAACTGCTATGGCTTCGGGTTCTAGTTTGGTGACGATACCGATAGTGCCATTAACGAATTTTTGGTTAGGATCATTTTTGACAAACATAACCTGTGCACCCACTTTTAATTTTAAAAGCGGCTCGGTGGGAAATCTTCTTTGGTCGAATGATCCGTAGATTTTGGCTAGGTAGCTTCTCTCCTCGGTATCAAGTTTTTTTAATGCTCGATTGTTAATAGCATCCACCGTCACATTGCGCGGAGAAAGGGTGATGTAAAAATCCTCGGACTGAAAATCGGGAAAGTACCGTTCGTTCAAGTCCTCCAGATCATCGTAGTCGGCGTGATTCAGGCGCACTGCATCCAGTAAGCGAATAAAATGTCTGGAGTTTTGTCGGTAAGTTTTGTGTAGCTCCAACATTTCCATCCGAAATCCATTTTCAAAAATTTTAGCAGAAAAAAAATAAGGACTGTCATAGAAGGTTTGGAAAAGTTGTCGTTCGGCGTTGGAACTCACGACGGGAGGCAACTGAAAAAGATCCCCAAAAAAGATCATCTGGACTCCCCCAAAAGGCAGACTCGGTTGGTTACCATTGAGCCGCATAAAGGCATCAATATTGTCAAGCATATCCGCCCGCACCATAGAGATTTCGTCAATGATGATAGCTTCTATTTTTTGATATAATTTTTTGTATCGGACTCGCTTCACCTCCGAGCGACTGATGGGTTTGGCAGGAAAACGAAAGAAAGAATGAATAGTCATGCCCTGCACATTGAGTGCGGCAATTCCCGTGGGGGCGAGTACCACGGTTTTTTTCTTAGTGGTATTTCGGAATAATTGTAACAAGGTACTCTTCCCCGTTCCTGCTCGTCCCGTCACGAAAACATTGGTATTGGTTTTTTCCAAAAGGTCAAGTGCTGCTTTGAAATCACCGCTGAGTTGAAGAGGTTGAAGTTCATTTTTCATAAGTAGCAAAGCTAAGGAACTTCTCGTTTTTCTTAAAATCCATACCCAACGGTAAAATTACTTTCGATCATTGGTGGGTCTAAGTCTTCATCCGAGGGAGCCACTAATAGAAAAGAAAAACCAACCATCCATCTGTC
>JBCCJE010000214.1:0-7656 GCA_039027925.1 Bacteroidota bacterium | reverse complement strand
GAAGGTGAAAAAACTTTTCACAACATTTTTTCTAACAAAATCCAATCGAAAATTTTACCCATCGGAAATTTAGAAAAAACAGCCTTGGGATTATTATTGCTCACCGACGATGAACATTTGTTGGAAAAATTTTCGAAAGGAACTACTTCGCTACATTCTATTTTTGAACTTATCCTTGATGATGATTTCGATTCAGCAGTACTTCCCAAAATAAAAGCAAGTTTAATCCAAGAAAATCCTAACATCCATTCTATTAACTTCGTAAAAGAAAAAACAGCCTTAGTGGAAATCAAGGGAGGGTCGGATGCGGATTTGAAGAAAGCATGGGAAGACCAAGGTATCACCATCAAAAAAATAGATCGTATCCTTCTGAATGATTTAACAAAAAAAGACTTGCCCCGAAGGAGGTTTAGATTTTTGACAGAGCAGGAGGTTGTTTTTTTAAAGCATTTTTCGAAGTAGTCCCCTCCTCACAAAAAATCAACGAAGACATAACTTTTTCTAATTTGTTTTGTCTTAAAAACGTAATGAATAAAAAAGGAAAATCTGATAATCTGGGTACACTACCCGTCGGTACGCTACTGCGACAGCAAGCGATCCCCGCCTCTATCGGAATTTTGATTATGTCGGTTTATGGGATCATTGATACTATTTTTGTAGGTCAATGGATTGGGGCGTTGGCCATTGGAGCTATCACGGTGGTTTTGCCCATTACGTTTTTGATTGCTTCGGTAGGTATGGCTATCGGGATAGGTGGAGCGTCGGTCATTTCGAGAGCACTAGGATCAGAAGATAACGAGAAGGCCTTTCGAGCATTTGGAAATCAGATCAGCCTGACGTTACTAATTGCTACCTCGGTGGTGATCGGAGGTCTATTTTTTCAAGAAGAAATATTACAACTTTTTGGAGGAAAAGGTGAAATCCTTCCGTACGCCAAAACTTATTTTTCCATCGTTCTGCTCGGAGTGCCCTTCCTGGCGTGGGCGATGATGTCCAATAATGTGATTCGAGCCTTGGGGCAACCCAAGATGGCGATGTACACCTTGATCGTACCTGCCATTGCCAACTTGATTTTAGATCCCGTGCTTATCATTGGTTTTGATATGGGAATGGCTGGTGCTGCCTGGGCCACGACGCTGGGCTACGTAGCGAGTGCTTTTTATACTTTATGGTTCTTTTTGAAGCGAGATCACGATATGGAATTTGCTTGGGAAAATCTAAAACTCCAACCGACGATGGTTCGAGAAATATTTTCCATAGGTGGCGTTACGCTCGCTCGTCAGGGGACGATCAGCATCCTAGCTATCGTATTGAATAATACCCTATTTAGCTACGGCGGAGAAAGAAGTGTGTCCGTTTACGGAATCATTAATCGGGTGATGTTTTTTGCTAACTTTCCCGTGTTGGGTATTGTCCAAGGTTTTTTACCCATTGCTGGATTTAATTTTGGAGCAAAAAAATATCAACGGGTCAAAGAAGTTATTTTCAAATCCATCGGCTGGGGCACGAGTATTTCTTTTATCATTTTTGCGTGTATATTGTTTTTTGCCGAAGATTTGAGTATTGTTTTTACAAGCGATGTTGCCTTGGTTGAGCAGACATCCCCAGCCTTGGTTGCTGTATTTTTGGCTACTCCTACCTTAGTGATTCAGTTGATTGGTTCGGCGTACTATCAAGCTATTGGTAAGGCCTTACCTGCTCTGTTTTTAAGTTTACTAAAACAGGGTATCTTTTTAATTCCTTTGATTTTGATCCTCCCTAGATATTTCGGACTGAATGGGGTTTGGTATTCCTTTCCAATTGCCGACGTGGGCACAGCCTTCATTAACTTTCTCTTTTTGCGCCACGCCTACGGAAAATTAAACACGGACACGGGCGAGTCAGAAGCTACTTTTGCGGAGAGTAAAATATTGGATGCGGATGTGGATTTTAAAAAGAGTGGTTGAATGAGATTTCTGCCACTTTGTGGGGAATCGGTTGAGTTATTAGCGGATTTGTATAAATGGTTTGATAACGTGGTATTTAGAAAAATAACTGAAAATCACTAATTTCACATATTACCAATCCTTATCTTTGCGTTCTATAACTTCTAAAAAACAGTAACTATGCGGTATATCTCCACACTCCTCGTTATTACATTGAGCATTCTTTTTTCCTACAATTCACAGGCGCAAGCGAACGTCAATCCACACTACATTTATACGATTCATCTGGGAGCTTTTGATAAAGCTGAACTAACGGATTTTGATGATATTCGATTTCTAGGATACATCTACGCTTATCCTTTGCGGGATGATTTAAAACAAATCTTCATGGGTGGATACGGCAGTAAGAGTGCTGCCCGAAAAATTTTAGATAAGATAAAATCTTCTGGTTATCCAGATGCCTACATCATGCGCAAAGCCTACGATGAAGGTGAAGCGGTCATTGCCGTTCAACTGACGACTGAACGTGTAGGAAGTGAATTGGATTATGGAAAATATTTGCAGGCGGGACATATTTACGTAGCTCAAATGAATGCGGAAATACAAGTTTTTGGAGGGCAATTTTCCAATACTTCCACAGCGCAAAGGCGGGCGAACCAATTAAGAAGGATTGGTTTTGTTGATGCGGAGGTAGTCGAAATCAATATGGTACAATTAATTGAAGTTACCGATTTTGAAACTGGAGGTGCTGCTGCCAACGATGTAGTAGTTCGAGTAGATACCCCCAAAGGAAAATCGGAGGAAGAAGAAGCCCTGCCTGATTCTTATGATGTGTTATTTAAAAAATCTACCCTCCAAGCTAAAGGAGCTACGAAGACAAAAATTCCGGATGATGTACCAACATCCTACGGAGATGAAGCTGGTGCAAGAATAGAAATTCCAGTTAAAAAAGAAACAAAAGTCGAACTTCCTAATATCCGAGTGAGGGTAAAAAGGACATCCGCACTAGAACTGCAAAAGGTACTCAAAGCGGAAGGAACTTATAAAAATAGTCTAGATGGATACTACGGCATCGGTACTGAAAAAGGTTATGCCGACATCAAAAAGAAAAACCAGCAGGTTCGAAAATATTTGATGTTGTCCAAAATGATGGGAGACGATGAATTGGATAGTAGTAATCGTCTCCAAAAAATTATCAACAACATTTTGGATAATCCAAGCGACGCAAATGAATTGTTACAAGCGGAGCGATCACCTTTAGCTAAGGTTTATCGTGCCTACATTTTGCTCCAAGCAAGAGGTGAAAACGATGCAGTCAATCGCTTGATGAATGAGGCTATCCAAGAAACTTTTCGAGGGAAAAAACTAAAAAATACGCCTCCTTTTGATTACACCTCAAAATATGCGTACGCTGATTTGACACAATTATTAAAACACGCCAACTATATTCACGCCGCAACGGACGATGCGGAAGTACCTTGTTGGATTTTTTCACAGCACTCCGAGGAAGCCGCCAAAGCATTTGCTACGGGCAATGGCAGTACTAGAATGGCGAGTTGTGGTGGCGACTTTATGAGTTGGGAGGAAACAAAACTATTAAAAACGATTGCCGCAGATCTCGATCCTAATTTTGGAAAAGATCAGAAGCAACAAGCCAAGTATGCTATGAGGCGGAATCTACTTTTTAATATGCCGAAAAAAATGACCGCCTCCGAAGCCAAGGAAGTTATGGCGTGGCACAGTTCACTTTGGAGTGCTATGCAAAGTTGGGCCAACTCCGATCCCATTCACGATCAAAGAGTGACTGCACTCAAAGTAGCTTACTTTCAATCACAAGTTCGATTGGAAGATTATTTTATGAACAAGGGATTCACGTACAAAGAATCTAAGCCGCTGGCCATGTATGTACTACAAACCATCGTAGGGACTCATTTTGTGAAATATTTGGGGAGGTAACGTTACTTCGATTTTTGTAATAGAACTAATCATTCAAATACTTTATTCCTAGTAATAGAAAAAAAACGTAGAACGCCACACCTACCGAATTTTCAATTGTATTTTCGGTAAAAAATGAAGTAAAAACAATTAGGTGAAGTGCAATGAAGAGTGCGTCTGGCTTGATTTTTTTGTAAAAAAGCGGAAAGAAAAAAGCAATTATAAAAATGGCTAAGCCAACAATCCCTACTCCGGCACCAATGGATAGGAATTGATTGTGGGGCATTTTTTTATCCGTTACCGCGGGATATTTTTGATCATAAATTTGGTGTACTGCTTTTCTTAAATCCCCCGCCCCTACTCCGATCCATTTATTTTCTCGGGCAATTTCAAGACCTATCTTTAGAGAAATTAATCGGCTCGCATCCGAACTCCGCAAAGGTAGATTGTAATAGTATTGTTGCCAATCCCAGATCGTATAATCCACTTTTTGCCTAAAGCCCTCGATGGTTCGATAAGCTAGGAGCGGAAAACTCAAAAGTACAATAGCTGCTATGCCGCCCACCAAATATTTTTTTTCTAAAAAAGCATACCTGAGACTCAAAAAAGTAAGCGTACCGTACAGGACGATAATACCACTCCGAACGGATAACACGTGGATAAAGAAAAATAAAAATATCGTCATACCCAAAATCAGGATACGTTCCCATTGATATTTCCAATAAAAATTGCGCAACCAAAGTACTAATCCTCCGATGATCGAGAATGCCATCATCAAGCTGTACCGAATGTGATTTACGGGAGTAGGTACAGGGCGACCTCTACCCAAGCCATCCGTTATTTTTTCGTAGTGTGTCCAATATTCGTATCCCACTAACAATGCACTTACAAAAAGGATAATTAAGAAAAAATAAAAAATGGTTAAGTAATCTCGCTCCCGCAAAGTAGGCATACTCACAAAGGCAAAGGGTAGCAACAGAAAAGGTAATTTTATTCTCAGACGCTCCAACCAATAATTCACATCGGCAGAGTAAATTCCAGAAATCAAAACGATCAGGAAGAAAACGGTAACGGCGAGGTAAGCCTTGTTGGAGATGAGTTGTTGAAAATTAGAGTGAAGATCAGATCGCAATCGGAGGGGGTATTTTTTCTCGGAATCTATTTTAAAAAGACTCATCACCAAAAATAGAATCATCGCTACTGAGATCACAAACTTAGAATAAATCAGTGCCCACAGCAATGCTAAACATAAGAATAAGGTAAGTCCCTTCCGATTGATATTTTTGATCAATGTTGTTGCCAATTCGTTTGTTTTGGTTTTGATTTTTTGACAAGTCTATTTGGATAGTTGGCATTTTGTAGCGTGAAATTCAACCGTGAAAAATTACGGGGTAAAGGGAAGTTACCCATAATTGACCACCTTTCCCCATAACTTCCCGTTACGGGGAAAATTGAATTCAACCCTGAAAAATTACGGGGTAACGGGAAGTTACCCCGTAATTGGTCACCTTTCCTCGTAACTTCCCGTTACGGGGAAAATTAAATATCAACTACTCTTATGGCTTTGATAAACTTATCTATTTTTTTCCCGAAAATTATTTTACGAAGGGTGCTAAGTCTAACACGAGTAGAAATCGAAGAGAAAAAATAAGAAGTAAGAAATAACTTCGTTCCTCTTCTCTCTTACTTCTTATTTCTTCTCTCTTCTCTACCACTTGAAGATTTTAACGTCAGCACAAATTCCTTATTGTTTTAGGGAGTCAGCACGGAAGAATAAAGTTTAACGTATTTTTACGTCAAATAAATATAATATTTAGTTGTGTGGTTAAAAAATTAGTTATACCTTTGATTCAACTTAACTGAACGCTATGAAGTTGTCCATTATCGTTGTATTCATTTTTGGCTGTTGCTGGCTAGCCGACGGGCAAGCCGTCATTGATATCAATGAACAATACCAACTGGGCAACGAAGCTTTGAATAATTTTCAGTACCAAAAAGCCCTCGATCATTTTTACGAATGCCACCGGGTGGATACGAAAAATAAAAATTATCTCCAAAAATTAGCCTACTGCTACATGAAGCTGGGCGACTACGGAGAAGCGAAACTTAGTTATCAGACTTTGCTGAAAAAAGATTCTACCAACGTAAACGCTTGGAGTAACCTCGGTTCGATTTACGAAAAAGAATCGAACTACGCTAAAGCTGGTGAATGCTACCAAGAGCTTTTGGGCATTGATTCCACGAATAGTTATTACTTTCGACAAAACGCAATGATGGCTTTGAGAACGGACAACCCACTCTTGGCACTTGTACATTTTAGCAAAGCCCATGAGTTAAATCCAAAGGATGTCATCGTCATTAATCAATTGGGGAGTTTAATATTACAATTTGACCAACCCGACCAAGCGCAAGCGATTATTCAGGGAGGACTTCGGTTTGCGCCCAACAATTATAAATTACTTTACACCAAAGCCGATATTTTACATCGTAAAAAAGATTACGAGAATCTAGTTGAAACCATTTCACATGCCATGTCGCTAGGCGATACGGTTCAGTATTACCAAAAAATGATAGGTGCGGCTTACTTACACCTCGAAGCATACGATTCTTGCATTTATCACCTCAATAGAATAATAGAAAAAGGTCAGGAATCAGATTTGACTTACTACCAATTGGCAATAGCGTATCGAAGTAAGGGCGATTTGGATAAGGGTGCCGAATGTTATCAACTGGCCATAAAAAGAGGAATCAGCGAAAACGTAGGGACTTACTACAAAAACATGGCACTCATCTTTGATGAACAAAAAAAATACAAGGCTGCTATCGCCGCTTGGAAAAAAGCCATCGAGTACTCGCCCGAAGAGGAGGTGTATCTTTTTCATCTGGCGCAGGATTGTGACAAATATTATCGGGATAAAAAAATTGCTCGGCGATATTATCGAAAGTATTATGATACCAAACATGAAAAATATCGAGAGTACGCGAAGGAGCGGATTCAATATCTGAATGGGGTGATACATCAAAGGGGAGAGTGAGGTCTTACTCCTGATTCAATGTCATTGAAATTGAAGTAAAGAGATAATATCGCTCACAATATTTAAAGAAGCGTAATTATTTATCCCCTAGGAATGGTGCATTAATAAATTTACATTTATGCGCAGTTATTTTTTCTTTATGCAAGGCGAAAAACGTAGGCGATGCAGGGCATCGGCGAGGCTTTTCAACGCAGCAGAAAGGAAAAAGAACAAGTAGAAAATGTAAAGTTATTATTGAACCATTCCTAAGCACTTTGATAACCCCGTGGGTGCTAAAAACAGACACCAAGAAGCATTTAAAAAATTTACCACTCACTAAAAGGTGAAGAAAAAAATATTATGAAAAAATTAACCAAGGCAGAAGAAGAAATTATGCAAATCATCTGGCGATTGGGTCGCTGCACGGTGACGGATATTTTGAATGAGTTGGGAGATCCCAAACCACCTAGGAGTTCGATTTCTTCTATCGTTCAGATTTTAGAAAAAGAAAGAAAATTTCTGGGCTACAAGGCTTACGGTCGCACTTACGAATATTTTCCAATAGTGAGTAAGGACGAGTATAGTAAGTTTAGTTTAAAAAAAATTGTCAATAATTACTTCGAAGGTTCTATGAACAACTTAGTTTCATTTTTAGTCAAGGAGAATGATTTGGACGTGAAGGCACTAGGTGAACTGCTTGATAAACTTTCGGATGAGGATGAGACTAAATCCTAAAAACCTAGTACAGATTCATTTTCAATTTTTAATTTCCAATTTTCAAT
>JBCCJE010000213.1:0-7671 GCA_039027925.1 Bacteroidota bacterium | reverse complement strand
CTATCTCGATAGGCAAATACGTTTTCGGAATTTACGAAAGACTGCCCGAACAAGTAAAAAAAGATGTTGCACAACTTGACTACAAAACTAAATCTAAAATTATGACAACACTAGAAATGTTATTAGCAGAAGGTGAAAAGAAAGGGGAAATCAGAGGTGAAATCAGAGGTGAAATCAGAGGTGAAATCAGAGGTGAAATTAAAGGAAAAAAAAAGGGAGAGGACTTAGTGATAAATGTATTTAAGCTATTACAAAAAGGGGAAAGCACAAAACAAATCGCAGCGACACTCGGAGTAGAAGAAAAAGATGTGATAAAAATAAAAACCCGACTAGATATATAAAACTATAAACTCCTGGAAAAGAGCAATCCAAAGCTGCAAATTCTCATGGATTAGAATTTGCAGCTTTTGTTATTTTAAAGGTAAGCGTAATTTTGTTTTTGTTCCGTTTCTGATTCCTAAAATAATACCCAGCCAATTGAGCATGGTATTTGAGTTTTTTGTTAGACATGATAAATTTTATTGATTTAATAAAGATGAAAGCAAAAACGGAATGCTTAAATTTGTTTAAAATTGCTTTTATCCCACCTCAAAAAAGATACATATGAAAAACCTTACGGTTATTGTGATAATGCTCTTTTTTGCTTTTCCGTCCCTCTCTAAATGTACCGAGACTACTACCCTACAAGCCGACTTCACCTTCGAGAATGCTTGTCTGTTTGAGACCGTACTTTTTACTGACCTTTCGCAGGGGAACATTACCACTTGGAAATGGGATTTTGACAACGGAATCGGAACATCAGAACAGCAAGACCCTTCGTTTACCTTTTCTGGCGACGGTACTTTTATGGTTCAATTAATCGTTTCGGACGGCATCACTTCGGATACAATGAGTAAGGTCATCACTATTCAGTCGGCATTACCTACCTTCAGAGATACCTCGGTGTGCAACTACGAACCATTTTTTTTTGGGGGGCAAACTTATACGGAGTTTGTCAAGTCGCCTGATGTCCTCATCTACGAGGATACCCTAGTCAGTACGCAGGGGTGTGATAGTTTTTCTGTCCTACGAGTCGAGATCAGTCCGTGCGGATGTGAGATAGATTTTCCCAACGCTTTTACGCCCGACGGGGATGGAGTAAATGATTTTTTTGGGCCATGTGTGGTTTGTGATCAGGTCATCAGAGATTACCGTATGGTCATCTACGATAGATGGGGCGAGACGGTTTTTGATAGCTTCGAGTATCAGGCTAGTTGGGATGGCACGATCAATGGGCTTCCTATGCCTATGGATGTATTTGTCTATCAAGTGCAGTACGAAATAGTGAATGGTGATCAGCAGCGCCATGTTCAGGAAGTTAGCGATTTTACGCTTATTCGATAGTCTTGATAGTCAGAGAAAATAACCTAATTTAAACTTAGTCAAAATAAGTTCGTTATCCCTAAAGCGGTTAGCTTTTTTGAAAAACCTTTTTTAGATTTGCGAAAAATTAAAAAGATAAATTATGAGTAAAGAAGATACATCCTCCACCACGAAAGATTGGATACTTTTTGTCATCTCCACAATCATAATGATTGCTATGTTGATATGGGTCAATGAGTGGTTTTGGTTAGCCTTGCCTTTTTCACTTACCTACTTGGTGAAGGCATTAAGAATGATGTAAAAATTAACGTTGCTTTTTTCCCATAAAAAAATAGTCGTTCTGATGTTTCGGAGCGACTATTTTTTTTATCTAGTAAAACCGCTCCTTCTGCTTTCATTCGTTCCCCTCTCGCTCCAAAGTCAAAACAATATCTATTACCAAGTTAACAGCGTGGTAAAAAAATGAATGATCCACCCGCTCGTAAGTATCCGTGGGCTTGTGATAGTCTTCGTGATCTTCCACGCCCACGTAGATAAATGGAATTTTCTTTTTGTGAAACGGCGCGTGATCGGAGGACGACGTCCAATTGCCAAATCCAAAGTTGGGCGTATCGTGCCCAAACTCCACGTTGAGCGCGGAGCCATCGTTGATGTTTAGGAGTTTCTTTTTTAAAAAAGGATAATGGTACGTTCCGCACAGATAGATTTCATCTTTTTCATTTCTACTAATCATATCCATATTAAGGTTCAGCGCAATACTATCCAACGCAACGGGCGGATGGTCAACGAAATATTTAGCCCCCCGAAGTCCCAATTCCTCGGCGTCGAAAGCCACGAAAATCAAAGAGTGCTTCGAGCGATTTTTTTTGAAATACGCCGCTGCCGCCAGCAAAGCCGCTACACCCGAAGCGTTGTCATCGGCACCGTTGTAGATTTTTTCATCCCGAATTCCGAGGTGGTCGAAGTGGGCGGTGAGCACCATGTACTTTTCGGGGTGTTGATGACCTTTGATTTTTCCAACAATGTTTTTACAATTGACAGTCTTACCACCCAACTCAAAGCTAAAGAGCTGGAAATAATCTTTTCCCAACTGCTCCAAACCAAGTGCCTCGAATCGCTTAGCGATGAATTTCTGCGCCAACTCGTTGCCAAAGGTACCAGACTTTCTTCCCGCCAATTCATCGGACGATAAGTATTTTAAGTCTTTCATCACCTGAGCACTATCCACCTTTAGCGGATTAACTTTTGAAGCTATTGATATTGGTTCTCCCGTAGCCTTAGGTTTCACTTGGGTACTTTGGGTCTTGGCATTGCAACTCAAAAGCACCGAGCAACCCAAATAAATAATCATTTTTTGAAATGAAAAATACATCGTATTCACCGTGTACGTAATTTTTTCGTGATTCCCAGTTTAGATACCTACGTAATTATGAGGGGAAATTAATTTCAATTCTGCCTTGACCGCAGGTGCGATGTCGAGGGATTCAATGAAATTGTAAATGTCTTGTTGGGTGACGCTGGCTTTTCCCCTAGTCAAAGTTAAAAGGGCTTCGTAGGGCTGGTCGAATCCTTCCCTCCGTAGGATATTTTGAATGGCTTCCGCTACGACCATCCAGTTATCGTCAAGGTCTGCTGTTAATTTAGCTTGGTTGAGTAAGAGTTTGCCGATGCCTTTTTGGATGGATTTGAAAGCAATCAAAGTGTGCCCCATCGGTACGCCTACATTTCTTAGTACGGTGCTGTCGGTGAGGTCTCTTTGCAATCGGGAGATGGGCAACTTATCCGCCAAATGGGTGAGAATGGCATTGGCGATACCCAAATTACCTTCTGCATTTTCGAAGTCAATGGGATTCACCTTGTGGGGCATGGCCGACGATCCGATTTCTCCTTTGATAGTTTTTTGTTTGAAATAGTCCATAGAGATGTATGTCCAAATATCTCTACAAAAATCAATGAGGATCGTGTTGATTCTTTTGACGGCTTGAAAAGTAGCCGCCAAATGATCGTAGTGTTCAATTTGGGTGGTGTGTTGAACCCGCTCTAGTCCCAGATAATCGGCGACAAAATGATCTCCAAATTTTTTCCAATCCACCGTAGGGTAAGCTACGGCGTGGGCGTTGAAGTTACCCGTGGCCCCGCCAAACTTAGCGGTAAAAGGAACTTGTTGGAGTAGCTTGAATTGATTTTCCAGTCGCTCTACGAAGACTTTCATTTCCTTGCCCAGCCTAGTAGGCGAAGCAGGTTGACCGTGGGTTCGAGCCAGCATGGATATATCCGCCCAATCGGTAGCTAATCCATCAATTTGTGTTAGGAGATTTTGGTAAGAAGGTATATAAACTTTTTTGATAGCATCTTTCAGTAGTAGCGGCGTGGCGGTATTGTTGATGTCCTGTGAGGTGAGTCCGAAGTGGATAAATTCTTTAAACTCTCCCGTACCTATCTCCTCGAATTTTTCTTTTAAAAAATACTCGACTGCCTTGACATCGTGGTTGGTGGTCTTTTCGATTCGCTTGATGTGCGCAGCATCATCTACGTCGAATTTCTCGACGATACTATTTAGTTCTTCAATTTTTTTTGGATCAAAATCTTTAAGCTGCGGAAGCGGATGTCGGCACAAGGCGACGAAGTATTGAATCTCTACAAATACCCGATATTTGATTAAAGCGTATTCGGAGTAGAAGGCGGTGAGTTCTTTAGTTTTCTCGTGGTATCGCCCGTCAATGGGAGAGATGGCTGTAAGCATAATTGTTTTTGCTGCAAAAATAGAAAAAGCAATTATTTACGAGATCGTTTTTTGGTATTTTTTAAAGGTGGAAGCGAGCGGAGAGGGAGGCATGTTTACCCCTACCCTACCCGCTCGCTCTTTCTTACCTTAAATATTATCCTCATTCACCGCATCAATTTTTTTCTGATACTCCTTCTTGATTTGGAGGGCTTTTTTATCAGCTTCGTTGACTACGTTGTCGGCCTTTTCGTTGGCCTCTGTCTCTATCTTTTGGGCTTTTTCGTCGGTTTCATTTTTGAGTTTTTTAGCAGCTATCTCGGCGGCTTTCTTTTTGAAAGGGTTAATACCTGCCTTTTCAACTAAGACATCTGCCTGCTCGTAACCTTCTGCTTTAAATTTTTGCGCCAGCTTTTTGCCTTCACTTCTGATGGACGCCGCACTCTTGTCCGCCGCATCCGTTAGCTGCTTGATCTTGGCGTTGGCTTCTCGTTCTAGGGCATCTTTTCTAGCTTTTACTTTGGCGGATAAATCTTCTTTGGTGGCTTCGATCTTGTTGGTGACTACGGTAGTCACGGAATCTTTCACCTCCTTAATGGTGTTTACGACCGCTTCTTTTACTGATTGTCCTTCGCTACCCACGAGGTTGAATTTCAGATTGGGCGAACTCATCGAACCCGTCACATTGATATTCACATTGATAAATTCTCCTAGCCCTAGGTTCAATCCTAATTTTTTTGCTTGGTCGTTGAGCGAAGCCAATCCTTGCTTGGCGGCTGCCCCGACGGCATTTTGGTTCATCAGCTTAGAGGGAATCTTTGCCTTAATCAAATAATCAATCTCCTGCGTGAGACCGTGTGACCCGCCGATCTGCATATCAATACCTTGGTATTCGAGCGGAAATTCTTTGACGACAACTTTTCCTTCTTTTACTTCAAACCAATTTTTAGTGCCCTTCAGATTAATTTTGTGATCTTTTAATTTAGATACTCCCAATGCTTCGCCCACTTTTTGTAAGGGTTTAAAACCTTTGATAAAACCCTCGGTCGTTTGTAAAAATCCCTTAGCAAAAAGGGTATTAAAATCGGGCATAAAATTTTGATCCATAGCCCCTTCGATGGAGAAATCCGTAGAGAAGTTACCTTGGATATAATTAGCGATGGGTGCCAATTGTTGGATAGTGACGAACTTACTGAAAGCACTCTGATACCCAAAACTATTGACATTGTAGTCGAGTTTGTACTTGGGTTTTTCTGGCGTTTTGGTATCGTAGTAGCCGTTCGTTTCGAATTTTCCTCCTAACATTCTTGCACTCACGTCTTGCATTTCCACCCGGCTATCTTTTACCGTAAGCCCACCCGAAAAATCTTTTAAGTCGAGATTGGTGTAAACCAACTTTTTGATATTGGCTTTGACCGATACATCCACATTATCGGGGATCACGATGGGTTCTAGTTCCTCCTCCCCGGTGTTCGCAATGTTCTTTGCCTCGGTGGTCGCTTCTTCTTCCATAAATGGATTCAAATCAAAAAAATCAGACTGCAATGCCAACTGCCCACGGAGTGTTTCGTTTTCGAATACGTAGTTAAAAATATTGGTCAGCGTACCATTTCCCCGCAAATCACTTGCACCTAGTAAAGTTTCGAAGTCGTTGATTTTCAATTCATTAGAAGAAAATGTCCCCGTAGAACTGGAGTTTTTCAACTCATACACATCGTAATCTATTTCTCCAATTTTAGCATCAAAGGCAAACTTAAAGCGATCAAAGATTTCCGTTGCCTCCGCTTCGGGCGCAGGGGTAGGTTCGGCTGCTTCTTCCGACATCCACTCATCTGCGTTGAAGTATTTTGATCGTAATTTGATGTTGCCCGTCATAGTTTTTTCGGGGGAAAAATAGGCGAGTATATTATCAAAACTGCCAGAGACGATCATGTCGCTTTTCCCAATTTTAGCATCAAAGTTTTCCAAAATAACTCGGTTGGGCGTGAACTCAACTTTGGTATCATTAATCATCACTTTGGGTAGTCCCTCCGCTACGTACACCAGATTTTTGATAGCGGTACGACCGTCAACATTTGCCGCTGCGTAGTCTCCTTTTTCGATGGTGGACATCCGAGTTTGTGCTACCATATCGGCATTTATAATCCCCGATAATTCACTCACTCCGTCTAGCGGGAAGGCTTTGTTGATGTTGGCTAGATTTATAATACCTTTCAGCTTGGTATCAATATTTGGATCGGAGATCGGCGTGGTCAATTTGAATTTGCCTTCGAACGGTTCGTCGCCCAACGCAAATTTAAAATTGGGAATATCTATCTTCATTTTATCCAAATTGCTACTAGGACTCTCCACACTCATTTTCGCAAAAATATTTTTTATCCCCATCGGCAAATCTGGATATTGAAAACTCCCCTGATCTACGTTGAGGCTAATTTTAAATGCGGGTAACGTTCCCTTCGTGCCGTTGTAAGTCCCCTTGACGTAGCCATCAAAAGCCATTTGTCCATTGGTTTTGACCGACGAAAAATCCTGCGTAAACGCACTCGGGATCAACGACAATAGATTTTTAAAATCATTCTTGGGCGCACTAAAAGTAAAATCAATATCAATGTCCTCCTCGTTGGGCATCTGAACAAAACCATCCGCCAAGAGCTTCATGGCGTTGATCTGAAGGCTATTATCCTTCAACGTGTATTTACTGTTAGGCATATCAATATTAAAGGTAGCCTCCAACTCGGCATTCGCTTTTTTGAGGTAAGGAATACCGCCACTTACCGCCGTCAATTGTTCGATGGACGTCGTCGTGACTAGATCAAAAATATCTTGGGTAAAATCACCACGACCAGAGTGGTTCAAGTTTTTGATTTCGAGAAATATCCCCCCTACCCGATCATCGTAGGTGATGTTACCTTCGTTGATAGCGTAATTTTTCAATTGAATCAAAAAATCGTATTCCGCCGCTGCGGTAGTATCTTCCGTGGGCTTTGCAATGTCGTAGTTGGCGTGACCATCGCTCAGTACGAGGATGTTGACATTGGGTTGGTCAAAGGTAACCGACTCAATCTCGATGGGGCGATCAGACTTAATGACCGACATGATATCGAGGGTAAAGCTCATGTCCTTCGCATTAACCAACGGTACTCCCTCGAATTGGTCAATCCCGACCAAAGAGAAATCCTCCATACCGAAGCTAAAATTGGGAAAACTACGGAGCAACGATAACTCCACTTCTCCGAAATCCAAGGTAGCGTTGAGTGCATTATTGGCTTCGGTTTTTATTCTAGCTACGATGTCGTCTTTAAAAAAATAAGGAATAGCTATCGCTAAACCAATGAGGAGAACGACCAATGCTAGTGTACTTTTTAATAATCGTTTTACTAATTTTGACATATCTGATGTTGTGATTTTTAAATTGCCAATATGACATTTTTAATACGAATGGGTCACACATTTGTTTTTTGAGACCCTGCTTTTGTTGTAATCTATCCGTTCAATGCGTACGATTTCTACCAAAGCCTTCCTTCTTTTTGATAAAGATGATTATCTTGCGTCAAACCGAGAAAAATATATTTACTTTAATTTTTTTT